>WJKD01000815.1 GCA_014729315.1 Promethearchaeota archaeon
GTTTTTATGTATTGAAGTTGAAATCATTTATAATCATAAAATATTCAATACGATTATATTTATAAAAGAAGGTGAAATTAGAACCAATGTCGAAATTAGACGCATTAGCAAAGAAGAAAGCTGAAGCGAGAGTCGTTGAACCTCGATCCAAAAAATATATGATTTATCTCGTCATCTTTATGGGGATGGTGAGTATGATGGATCAATACTGCTCATTAATCGAAGGTCCTATTGTGCCCTATATTCTTGTAGACTACGGAATTACAGCGAGCGAGTTTGCTTTTTTGCAAGGTATATATGGGTTGATTACTTTTGCTTGTTTCTTTATCGCGTGGATAGCAGACGCTTATGGGAGAAAAAAGGCGATGCTGGTATTAATGCTATCTATGGGCATACCTGCACTCCTTATAGGATTGGTTTCGTTTACAATACATCTTTTCTTCATTTTTTACGCAATAGTTATTATGGGGACGCTTTCTAATTTATGGGAACTTCCAATAACGGAGGAAGCGAAACCTGAAAAGAGAGGGACATTAGGAGGTCTCGTATTTCTCATAGGTTTAATTCCTGTCTACGCTATAGTGGGAAGTTTAATAGCGGATACCTTGGGATGGCGCTGGGCTTATGGAGTCATGTTTTTTTATATGTTAATTATCCTCATTCCCATGTGGTTTTTAATGAAGGAAACCAAACGATGGGAAATGGTCAAAGAAGATCGGGGAGTAGAGGTTTTTCACATCAAAGATGCATTTAAATCGCTTAATCGGAAGGACTTGACTTATATTCTTGCCTCAACTATAATTTACACTACATGGACCGCAGTTTTCAAATTAGGAGCAACTTGGGGCGGATATTACTATATGAATATCCAAGGTTTAACTTCAGACGAATTTAGGATACTCCTTACAATCGGAGGTCTATTGACAATGGTAGGTGCAATATCATCAGGAATATTAATGGATAAGTTAGGTAGAAATCCTACTTTAGTAATTAGTTGCCTTGGTGCCGTAGTCGGGTTTGTGTTTTTAGGATTAACGGGATTTCCCATATTCTTCTGGATGATATATTATTTCATGCCTATGGTCTTAGCGTGGATTATGGTATACTTTGCTGAAATCTTTCCCACAGACGTTCGAGGCACTTGTACGGGGATTTGTACGACCACCTCTCGTATATCCTATGTTATTGGGCCGTTATTAGCTTCAGTGTTATTAATCTTCTTTCCTGATATGCTAGGCTTCTGGATCATCGCTGGCCTATTAATGTTGTTACCACTGCTTTCTCTTTTATTAAAACCATACGAAACAAAGGGAAAAACATTGGAAGAAATTGAAGCAGAAAGATAGACTTCCTTTCTATTTTTTTCTCCATCCTTATTTATTTTTTTTATTATCTTGAAAAATGATGAGTAGATTTTTAATGATGTAAATCTAATCTAATAATTAAATATTTTAATCGCAAATTCTTAATGAGATATTATGCAAAATATTAAAGCTAAAAAAGAAAGTATGATACGCCTAGCTGGTATGGTCATAATTCTACTTGGACTGTTGCTCTCGATCGTATTGGACTTCTTTATCAACAATCCGGCGTTTTACATTATGCTTTTAATGATTATTATTCCGTGGTTCGTCGTTATAATTTTAATGAAGCTTGAGATTGATATTATTGTAGATAAATCATTAATATGGTTTATAGTATTAATCGTTTATACATTGATTATGAGTTTCATTGGAATCCTCCTCTATCAGCAAGGAACATACGCTTTAATTTTCATTAGTACGGCGATTTCAAATATTCTTTTGATTTTAAGCTGGCATTATGCATTATCTATTTTTAAAAAGAAAAAAATCGTTTTCATTTCTGGAGCTGCAGGATATTGTGTATTAACCTTTCTATTTAGATTAATACCGTTAATCACGCATATCTTCTGGTTAATTGCTATAGCACCATTAGGTTTGGTAGTACTGGGAGTAATTTTAATAATGTTCGCTGAGTTACGGATGAAAAAAAAAGGATTACTAAATTGGATTTAATTTTCTTTCTAAAATCTTTTTGTTTTTACTCTTTATATTGATTAGAATGATTAATATGCAAAGTAAAAAATAAGGACACTTTATTTAGAAAGGACGAATAAAAAAATTTTAAGTTAAAGAAGTTCCTTCCAAAAGTTTTCAATGTCTTCGTCAGAGAATGTGTATTTTAAACCAGTAGGCTCAACAGATTCCTCCTTAAAGAATTTCGGTATCTTGGTTGCTTTATGTGATACTCCCGCATTTTCATTGAATTCAAGCTCATAACGAAGAATCTTTTTCCCAATATCCACAATATCTTCTCTCGTCAAGTCAAGATCGTACATAGCGTTCAAAACATTAGCTATTAATTCCATCGTTTCGTAACTTGGTCCAATAAAATAGCAGCAACCCATCGAATCTAAAACAGTAGTATAGATTTGAAGTTCGCGAGATAATTCTAATTTACCGTTATCTTCAGTGAGCTCTCCATAATCCTTGCCTTGCCTTGGAACACGTCCAGCTATAGCAGCTCCTGCTGTGTGGTCTGCGCCCATTGGAGTTGTAGAAAAAGTAACACCCATTCCTTTCATTACTCTTGGATCGTAAGCTGAGATTCCTTGTCCTTTTACCTCAGGAATTCGTTTAGCACCTAATTCTTTTCCAATATGCCGCACGCCATTACCGTACAATTGACCTATCTCGGTATTATTTCTTATTTCCTCTAATATTTCAAAAACTTTATCAGCATTTCCCCATTCTACTCTTCCTTCGTCCATTGCGACTCCCACAGTCCCTCCAAATTCTATTGTATCAACTCCGACATCGTCGCAGAGATGGTCAATTCGAGCTAAAGCGTCGAGATCGTCTATCATTAAATTAGAACCATTTAGCACCATCGTTTCGTATTCTAAACTTGAAGTGATATGGTTTCCTTCTTCATCTACATATAAATTAGAACATTTTATTACGCAAGTAGGTGAGCAAGGTAATCTTTTTTTACCCCCTCGAGATGTTATAACTTCGTGAAGTTTTTCTCCGGAAATATTTTCAATATTTTCGAACGAGCCCATTTGAAAGTTCTTTGTGGGAAGGCCTCCATATCCACTCATGGGTTTCATTCCCATAGCAGTCCCGTAAATTGAAAAAGCTTCTTTTACATTAGCTAATTCTTTTGCGAAAGGTGTAGAATATGATCTGAATTTTTTAATATCGTGGACTTTCACTCTCGATCCTCTGATAGGAAGGATAACGACAGCCTTAATTCCTTTTGAACCCATGACTGATCCTAATCCCCCTCTGGCTGCGTGTCTACTTGGATATCCCTCTAAATCGTTAGCACATACTGTTGAATTTTTCATTTTATATTCTCCAGCAGGACCAATTGAATAGATGCCGATCTTTTCCCCATACTTTTTCTTTAAGCGAGAATGTAATTCGTAATTACCCAATTTCTTATATTCTTCAGCTGGGACAAGTTTGATTTTTCCACTTTCAATCAGGATCAGACGAAGCTTTTCTGATATACCTTCTAACACTAAAGCTCTATATCCGTGAAGAGCAAGCATTAGAGAAGGTCTTCCGCCCACATTTGCTTCTTTTATACCTCCAGTTAAAGGGCTTTTTCCTCCTACTGAAGTGCGAGCAGAATTAGGAAAGGGGCTTCCAGTTAGAAGTCCATTAGCGATAATTAGTTTATTTTTTTCACCAAGAGGATCTGAAGTTGGATTTACCTCATCGTGCACTATTTTTGAACTTAATCCTCTTGCTCCAAATAGAAAATATTCAGAATCTTTAGTAATCTCTTCGTATCTAATGTTTTCTGTTTGAACATTTATTCTGGCGATTCTCATACTTATCACATATTTTGTGCGATTTTTTATTTTTATCTCTATAGCTTAAAAATAATTAAATAAACTTAAAGTTCCGTATTAGATCATTGTGCCTTTAAAAAGATTCGTAATGTACAATCGTTTCTATCGACTTTCTGTCGGTGATTTCTCCTTTAGGTTTATCGGGATATCCTAATGGGGTAAGACCTAATACTCGATATTTTTCAGGTATACTTAAGATTTTCTTAATTTTTTCTTCATTGAACCATCCTATCCAACACGACGATAATCCTTCCGCAGTTGCTGCTAAAATTAAATGTTCAAAACATATTCCAAAATCAACGGGATAGTATTTCTCGCCGCTTGCGTTCTTTCCAGAATCACTTTCAGCAATAGCACCAATAATAAACATAGGAGCATCAGCAAACTTCTTTCTCTGACCAATAGCTTTCCAAATAGCTTTAACAGTTTCTTGGTTTTGCACTATAATATAATGCATTCCTTGCATATTCGCCCAAGTAGGAGCAAGGCGCGCAGCTTCTAAGATACGCTGTAATTTATCCTTTTCAGGCATATCTGACTTGTAAAATCTATAACTTCTTCGGTTATGTATAACTTTATAAAAATCCATATTAATTCACATTTTTACCGATTTTTAATATTGAGTAATGATAGCTTTTTTATTATTTTATAGCTAAAAATTCATAACCTCTCAAACTAATTTTATGATTTTTTTCTCTTATTGTACTCTATATATCAATTTAAGACTTATTAGAAAGCTATCAATATTATCAGACGAAACCTTTCTGATAAGGGTTTTAAAATTAAGATAAAGCATTTAAATAAATTAAATTCTAATTGCATATTGGGGTGAATGGTCTTTGCTAATATACTAATGTGAAGTATGCGGAATAAAATTTACAGCGAAAATGAAAAACGAAGCGTTCAAAAAATTAAAAAAACATAGCAAAAAGGAACATATGGAAAATATCTCCAAAGATGAGATAAAATATATAAGCTAATTTGACTCGATTTCCTATTAATGGAACTTTTTTTCCTAATACGAAGTTTCAATTATTTCTTGTTGCAGATACGTTCAAATAAAATTGTATTTACAAATTTTCTGCGTATAACGAAGGTAATTCTTCTAAGCGGTCTTGTCGACGTTTATATTTCACTACCGAAATCTCTGATATAGTTGTAAAGCTCATATAAGTAATATCTTTCATCACTTCAATCCGTAAATACTTATCCGGATCTTCAAGATCAACAATTCCTATATTGATTTCATCAGCTGCGATTTCTAATAACTCATCCCGCGTAAGAGGAGATCGTCTTCTTCGGAGTGTAATGCGCCATTTATCGTTCTCGTTAAGATCTTTCTCAAAAATTTTTGCAACATTTCGAATTTCTTCCTCCTCTGTCTCAAGTTTAAAATCAATGGGAACGATTTTAAGTACATAAGTGAAATTATCCATTTGATTTTTTAGAATGTTTTTTAATTGCTTCATGACATAATAAGATGATTCTGAAAATGAAGCAATCGAAAGACCAGTTAGATACAAAATAGGTTCAACAGCAACTTCCGTTAAATTGAGTTTTTCGTCTAAAAATCTTTTCATCTCATAGGATGCATACGATTCAAACTTCCTTGGACTTGAAACGACTAACCCATTAAATTTTTCCATATCATTCAAACTCTATAAATAAAAGAGGATATTTATATCCGAGCATTAAAGTTTTTAAATCGTCTTAAAAATCCTGTAATTTAATCTATTTATTAGATAAATATAAGAACTCTTCTTCTTAAATGTTAATTTAAACCTCCAATCCACTAGGTTTAATTATAGAAGTCAAACCGTAAGTTGGAATGATCCACATATACATACATCTTGAAATTTCCTTATTTATCGGTCGTGCAAAGTTACAATGTTCTAAGTCTCCTGGAAAAAAAACTCCATCTCCATCTTTAAGATCTTTACAAATGGATTCGTTATTCTTATTTATAAGATATTGCGTCAAACCGTAATTTTTATCGTCAATGCACATAAGATATATCTCGGGATAATTTGGATGAATTTTTGGGTGTATCTTATCTTCTCCTTCAGATTCTTCAACTATATTGACACTAGTTATGACGCCTCCACTAAGAAAATCAGCGGGGATCTTTGTAAAACCAGCCATGAAATATGTGTTCCGAATAGCAGTCCACACAGAACTATAACTAGGCATCCGCTTTTCTGAACCTTTTTTTCCTCTTCCAATAAATTCTTTGGTAGAATAATGATATACGCCAAAATCTGCTTTTATTATCCTTTCTAAAGTATAGGAATAAAGGCATATTTTATATTTCTCTTCAAGACCAGGATTAACCTTAATTTTTATATCTTTCTCAGGAGGTAAAAAGAAAAAATCAAACTTATCTAAATTATATTTTGCGCCTTCTATAACAATTACTGCATTATTTTTTAATAAACATCCGCATAATAACTGATTTGTTTCTGTAGATAATTCCAAATCTTTTTCAAAGTAAAAATATCTTATCTCTGATTCTTCTAGTATTTTCTCAACAGGTTCGGAAGTAGGATCTGAAAAATAAAAATTTTCCATCTCATCTTTGGAAAAAAATCTAACCTTTTCTTGAGAATATTCGCTTGCCATATCACTGCAATAGATATATCCATTTTTAAAACTTCAGACTAAAAAATAAAGACTAAAAAATAAAATTAAGATTGTGAATAGGAGATTCTGGTTTACTTCGATTTTAAGAATTTGTAAGAATTAAGCTTTGAAATTTACTAAATTTGAAATCAGTTAAATTTTTTGTTTAAAAGCAATCTCTAATAGATTTGATTATAACACATCAAATAGTGAATTTTGAATTATTATGATTTCCACTAATAAAATTACCATATATTCATTCCCGTCATTACACAAGAGTCTAGAACAATTAAAACATATTTTCTCTAATATGGAATTAGTTCAAATTTCTGAAGGAGAAAAAATTCATGTGCAAAAAGGAGAATATCTCAAAATACGCAATAAGATGATTTACTTAAACCTAAATATCCGATTTGAGGGCGAATCTTACATTTTCGCGTTTGTAGAAAAGAATAAATTTAAGATATGGATGATGTATACCGATCCTCAGCGCAAGGGTATTGGCACTAGTTCCTTAATTTTTTTAAACTCGGTTATCGTTATCTCAAACGCGAATGTAAAAATCTGTGCGGTTAATGTATTGAAGTCTGCATCAGGATTCTGGGCAAAAATGAAAGACTATGGTCTGATTGCGGAATATACTAGTAAGAACCGTTAGATCTTGATGATAAGAAAAATGATAATTAGTTAAATATCTTGATCTCTTCAATCTAATTTCCTAATTGGATGTAATTCATTATCTCGTCTTTAGTTTTACCCGCCAAACCTAAATCATTTAGCGTTCTTCCTTTCCAGAAATCCATCTCGCAAACCGCAGATCCTAAATTAATTATTGAATCAATTATTGGCGTGGATTTATTAACTACTTTCCCTAATTGTGAGCGATGAGCTAGACCGTAGGGAAGATCTTCGATTATGTATCGGTTATAAATATTTGAAGGCCCTCGCATTTGAGCAACTATACCCGCCTTATCAAAAGGCGCCCAAAAATCCTCATTCATTATACTGCAAGGATTTCTGAATTTTTCCTCTTCAAATTCTCTCATTCTAAAACCGAAGACATTTGCAACACCTAAAGTTTCGTCGTAAACCTTCTTAATAATCCTAGCGGGCGCTTCAGTGATTCCCTCTCGATACAAATAGAATTCTCCTTTTGACCATTGAATTCTTCCAATATTTAATAATGTTCCGGGAGGATGGACGGTAGGATTAGGATTACTAAACGATACAGATAAGACATTATCTATAGATTCTAACACAGGAAATGTTTCCTTAATAAGTGAAAGCGTAAACTCAGTATCTTTAGCAGGAAAAGCAGAGTATAGCATTCTCTTCGCTTTAACAAACAATTCTACTTTGCTAGGACCCACAAGTCTTGTTCCATAGGGTAATGTATTTACTTCTGCAATTTTAATATTTTTTACAGATGCTTCGTTTTCAATTCTTTTAGCTAGTCTTAAAGCTCCAGCATCGCCCGCCCATATAACCACCAATTGTTCGTCTTTTAAATAAGGAATTAACATATCAAAAAAGGATTCATGAGCTATTGCAGGAACAACCAAGTAAATAACTTCTGAATTTTCAAGAGCTTTCTTGAAATTCATTGTGACCTTATGGATTTTTGCTCGATCCTCAATAAGTCCCGTGCTTTCTATAACTCCCGTATCCAAGGTATTCTTAAAAGAGGCTTTAAAATCGGGATGCTCGCATAATACAACTTTGAATCCTCTCAATGTCAAATCTACGGCCATTTGATGTCCGCCGTTGCCACCTCCAAGGATGCATATTGGTTCTTTCATAAAAATAAATCTTTTATGTAATAATTATAATTAAATCAAATAAAGACTAATTTTAAAAAAACCTTGCCAAACAAGTTTTCGTTAAATTTTCAAGATGAATAACTGAAATTCATAATTGTTAGTATGGGAAAAGAA
>WJKD01000073.1 GCA_014729315.1 Promethearchaeota archaeon
TATACCGTATATTATCTAAGTTTTTATAGTTTTATTAACTTTATATTACTAGGAATATGACGAGCAAGAAAGAAAACAAAGAAGAAGATTATCACGGTGTCGCTCCAGTTAGTTCGATTGTGAAAAAAATGAAAAAAGCATACGATAAGGATCCAAAAGATTGGAGAATTATCGGTTCAAGAGATAAAGACCGAAATGCTGACACATTTATTACAAAAAAGCCGAATCTATATTGGTTAAAATCTAAACAAATATCCCCTTTTTCAGCGTTGTCAATGGGAACAGAGGTAAGAAACATAGATAAAGATATTGATGAGCAAGTAGGTAAAAAAATGTCAACAAATGACATGTTACGTTTATTTGGTATGGTAGTTCCTGTGAAGAAAAATAAAAACATTGTGGCAGCGGGGATAGAAAAATATTCAGAGGATCACGGAAATCATCTAAAGACTATAGTCGAAGAACGTGACTCTAATATTGGATATCAAATGGCAAGACGTATTGATGAGGAATTCACAAAAAAATATCCTCAGAGAAAAAATTTATATATATAAAAAATAAATTATAGCTTTTCCTTTAATTTTGATAATCCATCCTTTGATTTTACTATAGGGAGATTATCAGAATATTTTGAAGTGTTGTTAATCAAATCATTTATTAAAGCCTTCATTTTTTCGGGACCGCTTTTATCATTAATAGAATCGGAAAAATTTTTTAATTCATTCACATTAAAGTCTTTTATATAAAAGGACACCCCTTTCTCTAATTCTTCAAATAAAAACTGATAAGAAAAATCCGCACTGCGTTCGTTTTTATTCAGAGGGTCGTCAAGTTCAAAGGTGTAGGCAACTTCCGTCCAACGATTTCCAGCGTCATCGGCGGGGATCATTCCATAAATATAATCGTCAGTGTACAGCCATAGAGGATCCAGCCCCTTATCATACGATGAATCTATAATCGTTTTCATTTCTTCACTCATAATAAGTCCTACTTATTGATTTTTAATTTGTTCAATTTTTTATATCTATTATAAGGTTTACTCTTTAAAAAATTTTCAAAATAGATAACTAAAAATTCACTGACCTTCAATTTCTTTATTAGTTTAAAAAATTTAAAATTTAAATAAAACTATACACATATTTCTGAGAAGTTGGTTTATAATACTTATCTACAACTATATATACGAAAAATGTGCACCTAATAGTAATCATGCGAAATTTAAATTATTCCCAATTGGCAACAAAAATTCAAAACTGGCTTAAATCTTATTTAGAGGAAGCAAATTTAAGAGGTTATATTCTTGGATTAAGCGGAGGAATAGATTCCGCCGTAACTGCGTCTTTATGTGTAAATGCTGTCGGGAAAAAGAATGTCATCGCTTTAAACATGCCATGTGGTTCAATAATTCAAGATTATGAGGACGCGAAATTAATTGCTGAGATGCTTGACATTAAGATGCATACTGTAGATCTCACAGCAACTTTTGAAGGGTTTTATGACACTATATCCCCTAATGTGAGAACTAATAAGATAGCTGTATCAAATATAAAACCTAGATTAAGAATGACAACTCTATATTTCTTTGGACAATCTTATAATTATCTAGTTGCGGGGACTGGAAATAGATCGGAAATAGCTATTGGTTATTTTACTAAATATGGAGACGGTGGAGTAGATTTAGAACCGATAGGAGGATTATATAAATGTGAAGTTCGTACACTCGCAAGGACATTGGAGATTCCCGAAAAAGTCATTACTAAACCTCCGAGCGCTGGTCTATGGCAAGGACAGACCGACGAAGAAGAGATTGGACTAACCTACGATCTTATTGACGAGATTTTATACCGAATGGATTATGGCTTTGAGTTAGACGAATTTAAGGAAAGTGAAGTGAATAAAGTCAAAGATTTAATGAAGAAAGCAGCACACAAAAACAGAATGCCCCCTTTATTCGAAGTTAAGGGGAATTAATTATTTTAAATAAAGCGTCCTATCTCCTTTTTTTCTAACATATCTACTATTTCAGAATAAACCATGGATACTGGTTCAATAATAGTGATTAATTAAATAAGTTCAGAAATTAAAATTCGCATATCATATTATAAAGAAGATAGTGCTCTTCGAATCTTAGTTATTCGATTTCCTATTTCGTCAAGCCTTTCTTTTAAAGCTTGGCTTTGTTCCGTAAATTCATACTCGTCAATCGCACCTTTTTCGTAGTTCTTACTTAATTCCTTATATGTTTTTTCGATTGAATATCTCCTACCCTCCAGAGCGATGAGCTCTTGATAAAGAGAATCTTTATCTTGGGGTAATGTATCTTCTGTGATTTCCTTTGATTTCGGTATACTAACTTTAGAAGCAGGAGGATTTTTTATCGTCTGATCTTGGGAAATTGTTCCATGTTTTGGAATTTGCTTTTCTTCCTTTACTTTTTTTGGAGGTGCTTGCTTTTTTTTATTTTGTGAATCACCCATTGAAGAAAATACATTAAACAAGTTCGTACCGCTGGATTCAATAGAGCTAGTGTCAATTTCTTCCACATTTATAGGGGTTATTTTCGGTCTCTCGTCAACGACGGGAGTAAGTCGAATTCTCTCACCTTCCTTGGAAGTTTCAACCGATGTCTTGGGTTGTTCCTGCTCTTTTTTTGGTACAGGAGTTAAATTATTCTCGTTCTCAATTCTTTGAACTTTTATAGGCTCCTCAGTAGGGATTGGTGAGAGGTCAGAAAATGGTTTGGTGATTTCTTCAGTTTTTTCATTAGATTTATTTGGTTCGAACGGTATTCGACCTCTATCAACACTTTCTGCGACTTCGCTAACCATGGGTTTTAATTTTGATTTTTTCGGCTCGGTCTGGATCATTTCTTGTTTATCTTCTTGCGTTTCTTCGACTTTTTGTGATTTTATATTACTGATTTCATCTTGATTCGATTTGAAACCTTCAGTTTTAACTTCCTCCGTATTAGTTTCTAATACTTCGATTTCTTTTTCCTTTTTTTCATTTAGTTCAATCTCACTTTCCTCAACTTCTTTATCTTCTGATTCTTTTGAGGTTGCCTTTTGTTTTGAGCTAAAATCTCCCTCGATTTCTGCGCGGAGTTTATCTAATATCTTTGCCGAAGAGGTCAATTTTTCGCTTTCAATTTCAGAAGACAATTCACCTTCGCTCACTTGCTTTTCCTTTTTCTTGAGTTTAAGCGACGCATCTTTATCTGGTGTTAATTCCGAAGCTTCTTCATATTTTATAGTGGGTGCTTTTTTTGGAACTTTGATTGATGGAATTTTTATTTTAGGAGGTGTTAATTTAGCTTCCGTTTTGGGAACAATCTTTTCAATTTTATGATCTTCTGTATCTTTCAGAGAGTTTATCTCTACTTCCTTTTGATCTAATTGCTTCTCGAGCGAATTAATTTTTTCTTGTAATTGCTTTATCTCTCCCTTGAATTTCTCGGATACTTGCATTACTATCTGCGATACATCAATTTGAGGGATTATTGGTTCTTTCTCTTCTTCTTTCGCTTCGATACGATCTTTATCCTGGGTAAGGTCTTCTGAACCAGAATTTACTCTATTCATTTTAGCTGTTTCACTATCATCAGAAACCTTTTCCTTCTCTTCTTCTAGTTTTTCCTCTTCGATTAACTCGATAAAATCTCCAATCTTTTTAGGTAATGAAGTCTCATCAAACCATAAGTCTAACGCATCCCATCCCTCTAATGTTTCGAGTATATCATTTAGTAAATCTCCAAATTCTCGGTAGGTTCCTTGATTTTGAATTTTTTTAAATAACTTAATAAAATCCTCTCTCGATTCTATCTCATCGTCAGGTGTGGGTTCTTCATTTATTAAGTACTCGTATTGAGATTTAATTTTTTGAAACAAGGGATTTAGATTTTCTTGATTACTCATTTATTATCCTCTATAAATTTGATGAGTAGTATTCCTACGTTTGGAATAAAATTCTCTTTAAATATAAATAGAAAATTCGATAATATATTTTTTATTACTTATTGGACAATATATATACCTTAAACTTAAAAGTTAGAAAATGAACAGGTAAATTTGCTGATTAAATAGTGGAAGCAATTAAAAAAAGAGAACTAACTAAACACGACGTCCTCGATGGCCGCCTTTCCTTCGACAATGATCGTGCGATTTCGGGGTTACTTCTTCGATTCTGCCAATTTGTAATCCTGATCTTGCCAATGCACGTATACATGCTTGAGCACCAGGTCCTGGAGTCTGAGCTTTATTACCCCCCGGGGCTCTTACTTTAATGTGAACCCCAGTGATTCCTTTTCCTTTAAGATCGTTCGCAACTCGAAAGCCGCATTGCATGGCCGCATATGGATTAGACTCTTCTCTGTCCGCCTTCACAACCATACCGCCCGAGCATTTCGAAAACGTCTCAGCGCCACTCAAGTCAGTAGCAGTCACAATTGTATTATTATAGGAGCTTAAAATATGAACAACTCCCCATTTTATCTCTTCTCTACTCATTTTCTTTTACCTTCATTAATTTGATGAGAATGGACTCGTAGGAGCATAAGTGATTAAATCGTCTTCATCCTTTTTTACGATATACGAAGGCGAGTCAATCTTTTTATTTTTGACCTGAATATGTCCATGAACTATTCTTTGTCTTGCCTCATAAATCGTTTTTGCGAGTCCTTTTTCGAAGACAAGCGTCTGAAGTCTTCGCTTTAATAAATCTTCAACCGTTAAAAGCAATACGTCTTCAAATTCTGCTTCAGGTCCTAGAACTCCTAATCTCTGAAGCTTTTTTATAAGCGTTTGCTGAACATCTAAAGCTTTATCTGGTGCAAGTTTTCTGGAATCTCTAGCAATTTGTCGCCAATTTCCTAAGGTGGTGCGTAATTTCCAGAATTCTCTTTTATTCCGTAGCCCATATTTCCCAACAAATTCTAATTCCTCGTATATTCTATCCTTTTGAAAGGGATGAGCGGGTTTTTTAAACTTCTTCTTAAGTCGTCTAGGATCTCCCATTTTTTATCTCACTCATTATTCTTTCTTTTTTTCAGCTGATTTCTTTCTTTTCTTTGCTTGCTCAGCCTTCAATCTCTTACGCATAACTCCGATTACAAGGCCATGCCGACCAGTGCTTTTAGTCCTCTGTCCTCTCACTTTTAATCCTAGCCTGTGTCGGACCCCTTTATAGGATCGAATTCTTTTCATGCGATCGATGTCTCTTTTCACAGTGATTTCCAACTGATTTCCTATCTTATGCAGATCTTCTCCCGTCCTTAGGTCTTTGCATCGATTAACAAGATATCGAGGAATCCCCTCATCAATAGGATTTAAAATAATTTCTTCGATCCGATTGATATCTTTTTCAGGAATTGCTCCTATTCTTGCAGAACGATCGATATTTGCTAATTTAACAACTGCTTGGGCAAATCTCTTGCCAACACCTTTAATTTGTGTAAGACCATATTCCACGCGTGCGTTTCCGTCAACACGGGTTCGTAGTTTTCTAAAAAAAACCTGTTCTCGAAAATTTTTTGGTCGTATTGCTGAGGTCAATTTTTCTTTAATCCTAATTTATTGTTGATTTAATGCTATTAAATACAAAATTTAATATTAATTTTGTGTTTTTAGCTTCTTTAATCTCATCACTTTTCACGCGAGATAAGTAGTTTTCATTAAAATTGATACAAGGGAAAGAAAGATTTTATAATAAGAAGATATTTAACAAAGTTGGAAGTCCAATTAATGGGATGATGAACTTAATAAATAGGGAATTTTTCATTATTCTCCATTTTTGCAGAAATATGCTTTTCGGCTCCCTTTTTCTTAAAACCCGCAATTTTTTGAAGAAGAGGTAATCCCGGTTTAACCTCTTTAATAGGTTTATGTTCAATTAAGTCGGTCTCAATCAAGTTTTGAAACAGTTCCTTTCCTTTTTCAGTTCTTATCAATACAGTATTCCAACCCGCAGGAGCTCCGATAGATCCAACTGAGATGTCTGCTGATTCAGAAGTAAGGTCAAAACAAACTTCGCAATCTTCACGAGCTAAATTACTGATTTCCTTAATTGGTATATTTAATTCTTCCCCAGATTTTGTGTATATAAAGAATTTCCCCTTGTTGATGTCAGTCTTCTTTACATCAGATACATTTACGCTAAGTTTTTCACAGATTTTAAGAAATCCCTCTTCATATGGAAAAGATTCCATGCAAAATATACCAATACGATAAAGTACAGAATTTACGGAGGGTATTCCAATGTCGTAAATATGAGATTTTAGAAGAGCTTGCATTTGGCAGGGTACGCCAACGACTGCAATTTTCTTATTAGCAAGATCTTTGCTATTTAATAGAGTTAAATTAGGATTATTAACGTATTTAGTCCCAGACGCGAGCAGAACATCCTCTTTATTTTTTAATAATAGTGGTTCAGGTCTCCACGGATCCTCGCTCATACGCGCTCCAAGAGCGTAATCAATCTTATTCTTTTCAAGAAGATAATATAAGCAAGTGCTTGCAATACCTCCATCTTGACAAATTTCACGAATCTCTGGAATTTTCGTTTGGGCAGCATATGCGTCTAAAAAATATCCGATATTCCCATAATCTTTCAATTCTGAAGCTTTCTCTTTTTCTTCTTGATACATATTCAAAACTCGTATGGGTAAATATGATCTTGGACATAAAAAATAGCAAAGTCCACATCGAATGCATGAATCCTCGTCAATCGTTCCAAATCCGTTTTCGATTGTTATACAATTAACTGGACAAATTCCGCTACACATTCCACATCCAGAGCAGATTTCTGCATCAAAAATTACTTTCACGGGTTCATAGATGGGTTTAACTTCCGATATACTCTTTTTATAGCGACTAAATGAAATATCTTTTATCATCTTAATTGGTGGACTGTTTTCTTCTCCGCTTGGTTTTTCTTTGTATTTTTCTTCGACTACTACCAGTTTTTCGTTATTTAGGAGTAGAAGAAGGGAATGAGCTTTATTGACTCCGATATTATTTTCTCGTGCGAAAACCCTTAAAGAGTCAAAATCATTTTGAGAATGTGAATTTATATAATCGTACAGTTTGTATTTTAACCTTTCTTCATCAAACATTTTAAACAAGATCTGATAATAATCGTCTTCGTTGTAGATTCCCGCTTTGAGAATCTCTTCTCGAGCATCTATAAGAGCTCTAATTCTATAAGATTCTAATGTATCTGAGATATTTTTTAAATAATCCCATGAAATATTTACTTCTGTAGTCATAACTATACTTAAATTTTTAATTTTTTTTTGATAAAATCCGAATACCCAGGCACTGGGTCAGTTTCCTCTCAACTAAGATTTATTTGAAAGGATCATTCTACATCGGTTTGAGTTTTCGTTTAGGTAGGGGAGGGAGGTTCTTTACTTTATTAGTTATATCTTGAACTGAAGAAACAAAGTTATCAACTTCAGCAGCGCCGCAGAAATACTGTTGAATTCGATCTTCGCTGATTCCTACATGCTTAAACAATTTTTTAAGAAATCTAACATGTAAATTTGTATTCATATTCGCATTTCCGTATTCACACTCGCCTTCGTGACATGAAATAATTGCAACGCCATCTGCACCATTCAAGAATGCTTCCATAATTAAATGTATTCCAA
>WJKD01000816.1 GCA_014729315.1 Promethearchaeota archaeon
ATCGATTATGAATTTCCGATTACATGATTTTTTTATTGATTATTCGATATGATTTATTTATATTCAATTTAAAACAAACATAATCTTGCTATTTATTAATGGAGTAATATATGTCAAAATCCTCTTTATCAACAATCAAGAAGAACTTCGGCATATCAGATGATCAGCAAATAAAATATGAAAAAAAAGGTGATGAGCTTATACTTCATATTCCTATTAAATCGACATACCATGAAAATGACGAAATTATCGATCAGGCAAGAAATTTAGCTGAACAACGAGAAAAAAGCAACTGGACTCGAAATGATTTCTTTGAAGATTTTATGAAAGTTCGGGAAAGAGTGATCAGAGATGTGAGAGTGCATTATGAAAAATATTAATGCATTATTTTCTTCCGATCCAATTTCTGAAAGTTATAGTCATGCTAACAAAGTGAAAGCTTCGTGAAATTAGTCGGCTATTGAAACTAAAACAACCAAAGGAAAACAACATGAAAGAAGAAAAAGGAATAGATAGATTAAGAGAAGAATTAAATAGGATTTTCAAAGAATCATTGAAATATTTAGGCGAAATCGAACCTCTGTTAGAAAATATAGAATTTGGATCACCATCCTGGTTTGGAACTTATGAGAAAGATTATTTTTGGAAACATATAAATCAAAGAGAAAAAAATATTGCTGAGAACTTATCTAGAAAACTAATTGACTTTATAGGAGAAACTTTACCGATAGTAAAAGATTCTCCGCTTCTTTCTGATGCTGATATAAAAGAATTAAGTCTAAGCGTAAAATCAATTCGTTCTGCATTACATCTTAGAAGATTTATACACACAGATGCTGAAATACTTCATGATGAGGGAGTTGTTTTAGGATTTAATCCTGCAAATCAATCCGATGATCAGCCACTGGCACTTAAAGATGCAATAACTGAAATTGATGAATCTTTTTCTAATATTTTTAAAATTATCGATCTCATCACTACTGGAGAACAGAAAAACATAGATGTTCCTTTTAAAACTCAAAATATGAAAAAATACCGTCCCAATACAGCATTTATTATGATGTGGATGGATAGCGATAAACCAGAACTTGATGACATAAAGGATACAATAAAAGAAGTTTTTAATTCATTTAACATAAATTCAGTTCGTGCTGATGATATAGAGCATGAAGATGTGATAACAAAAAAAATTATAGAAGAAATTGAAACATCTGAATTTTTGATTGCAGATTTAACTGGTGCACGTCCAAGCGTTTATTATGAAATTGGATATGCCCACGCAATCGGCAAGAGAGTAATACTTTTTAGGAAAAAAGGCGCAAAATTACATTTTGATTTATCAGTTTATAATTGCCCAGAATATAAAAATCTTGGAGATCTTAAGAAAAAGTTAGTAAATCGATTACAACATATTTTAAATCAAAATCCGACAAAATAATTGGTTATGTTTTTTATTTTTCACACATGCTGATTTCTTAGACAACATCTTGTCCCATCCAATTAAGAGTCAAATTTAGGCGAATAATTTATTTTTACATTGGAGAACCTGATGCGAGAAATAAAACAACTTTTTATACTAATTGGCATTGATAATTTAATAATTGGATTAACCGGATTGGTCGCTGTAACAATTGCTATTTTAGAATTTACAGGCTTAATAAATTTGAGCACAGAGCAGCTATTAAAAATGATACTCATTGCGCTTGGTTTATTAATGACGGCAGTAGTAAGTCAAGCGTTGCATCGATCGAGCGAAGTTCGTGAACTTAAAAAAGAAATTGGTATCGTTGATTTAAAATTACTGAATTGTGAAAACGAATTTCAAAAAAATTTAACAAGCAGCGTCTCAAATGCGACTAGACATGTGTTAGACACAGCCCTAAATTTTGAATATACTCAAGAAGCAAATGATCCCCAAGATAACTATAAACTAATGCTACAAAAAAGAATAGAAAAGAACGAACTTGTATTCAGAAGAATCGAGTTGATATATAATAAAGAAAGATTAGAAGATGTTATTCAAAAATTATTTAAATATGGCATAAAATACAAATATTATATTAAATATTATCAAGCACCGCCTAAAGCATTTCCATTAATAAATTTAATGTCTTTTGATGATGATCACTTTTACTTAGGAGGTTTTTATTCTGCAGAATCTCCTTCTACAGAGTTAGTTCTATTTATAAAACATCCCGATGTTTCAAAGTTTTTTAAACAATATTGGGATGCGCTATGGTTATCAGCAAAACCACTAAATGAGAGAAATCGAATCAATAAAAATGAGTTGAAAAGAATTGCTCTGGATGATATTGGCATAACGGAAAATGAATTTGAATCAATTTATGATAATTATAGAAACGAATTTTTAAATACACTTTAAATTACAACAAATAATACTACCACCGATATGAAACTACCGATTTTTTGTGTTCAATGTGCTACTGATAAAAAACAAAAAACTAATCAAATGACAATGGTCGATATCAGGGATGATGGCTTATATCAGACTGTCTGTGAGAATAATCATGTAAATATTGTGGCTCTGCAACAACAAAAATTCGAGATATTATTTGATATTGGCGCGTACGCAATTTTAGACGGTTATTATCGTGAAGCAGTGTCGTCTTTTACTACTTGTATTGAAAGGTTTTATGAATATTATATCAAGGTGATATCATTAAAACACGAAATATCAGAAGAAGTATTTCTAAAAAGTTGGAAGATTGTTTCCAAGCAATCTGAAAGACAGCTTGGGGCATTTATTTATCTTTTCACTATCGAAAAAAAGTGTGCACCTACATTGCTTAGCAATTCAAATATAGAATTTCGCAATGCTGTAATTCACAAGGGTAAAATACCTGAGGAAAAAGATGCGATCAAATATGGTAATGATGTACTAAAGATAGTAAGACCAATATTATATGATTTAAAAATGAATTATACTAAATATGTAGATAAAACAATCATTCAATATTTAGAAGCAATCAAACAAAAAACTCCAGATAAAAAGAATCCAAATGTCATGTTTATTTCGACCGTACTAAGTATCGCAAAAAGGGAAGCCCATTGGGATAAAATGTCGTTAGAAAATTTTTTAGTTGAAATGCAGAAAAATCGAAAACAATTTTAGTATTACTGAAATTGTTATTCCAAAATACGATATGTAACTTCGGGAAAATAGCGTCATGACATATTCAGTGATTTTAAATTCAATTAACAGAAATTAAAAGATGAGCATACCAGATACTTTAAAATTGATCAAGAAACTTCCAGAAATAATTAACATACCCGACAGTAGCGCTTCGAATTTAGATACGCTGTTAGTAAAATTTCCTGAGTATTTTAGAACTATCGATCCAACCCCTTTTTATGTGCGTACAGATTTTTGGCTCTCTGTTTTCACAGTATTAATTGCAGTAACCGCATTAGTATTGCCAAATATAAAAGCAAAACGGAAAGAGGAAAAGAGACTAAACGAATTAAGGGACTATTTTCTTTATTTAATTAGATCAACAATCGAACCTATTGAAAAAGAGATAAAAGATCATTTGGAAATGAGTAGTTTCATTTCAAACAAAGAGATAAGAAATTTTGGACTAAACAAAAGTACTTTGGTATTTATTGATCATGTAAACACATTGCGAATGACTGATCTTTATAAAATATTCGTTGAAAGAATCAAAGCCCCAATAGAAGAGAAAGCAAATCATTTTCGAAACATAATTCGTTCGCTAGATTTGCTAAAAATTATATCTCAAAATAAAGAGCAAAACTTTTACCAATTTATCAATACAATTAAGCCAATTGAATTAAAGTGGGAAGACTGTACAAATGAAATTTTAAGGAAATGTGATTTATACCAATCTAATTTTGAAACAGAGAACTTACAGTTTAAAGATGATCCATTTCTTGAACGACTCTTAAAAGTTAGATCTGAATGGTATAGATCAGATACTCGTGACAAAGTAGATTATATGATGAGTAAATTGATATCACCTATACAGAATTTATGTGAAAGCGACTTTAAAGATCAACGATCTATGAAACTAATGCAATTAACAACCGAAACAGAAAGATGCTACGTAAAAATCACAGGCTTAAGGAAACAGTTTGCCGAAGGTTTTAAGGCCAGTGCAGACAAATTGAGTCAATTAAAATATCAAATTTTGGAAGCATATAATTTTTACATATCTCAATAAAAAAATAGTTAAACATATTCATTAAACGCAAATATTTCACCCATCCTCTTTCCCCATACATGCTGCAAGCCTACTTTCTCCGCCCCTCCCCCACTGAATGACCGTTCATTTTTTTTTCTTGATTATACCCGCTATTTTCATTATATTACGAAACTGTTAACTGCCACGTGCATCTTATGATTGCCTTCAATTCATTTTAATTTATAAATTTAGTGGGAGGAGAGAATGGCAACTACGTTGGTCGAAATGTTACAGGAGACCGTACAGGCTCATGGCGCCAAGACTGCTTTAATGGAGAAAAAAGAGGGGGTGTACCAGGGCTTTTCTTATCAGGAATTTGGAGAGAGAATTAAAAATGTGGCTCAGGG
>WJKD01000817.1 GCA_014729315.1 Promethearchaeota archaeon
CCTGAGCTCAGTTTGTACATACTCCCGGATGCGATCGTCACGGATATTCAAAAAACTCTCGATATATTCACTGTATTCATTGACTACGCGATCTCTTAATGAGAAGACATTCATTTTTTGTCCCTTTATAAAAATAATTCAGATTTTATTGAGTGACAACTTTCAATCCAAAATGCTCATTGAATCAGCCAACCAAAATATATCACATCCTAAAACTGAAAATGATTTCAGTTTTGCAGAAACAATATCACCGCGATGAATTTCATTTGAAATTTCCGTGTCACTCGATATCCAGAATGTATAGCTTTCGATTTGTGATTCGCCTGTCATACCAGCATGTATGGTGATCTGTTTGACTATTGCAGGAATTATCTTTCCCAATTGACTTTCAGCTATCGAACCTCTTTGTACACATAATTTTTTATACGGATTTATGCCATCGACTATTTCACGGATCATTCCAACGACATCTTTTTTTCCATTTTCTTCTGGGTTTATTTTTTTAATTGGATCATCCCATGATTTTTTCTGTACTATCTTTTCCTGAAATAAATGATCGATCTCAGGGATCTCTAAGCCAAGTTCTTCCGCTCGTTTGTTAACAAGGGAATCTATTTGACTGCGTGAAAATCCGAACTTGTCGATTAGATATTCTGCACACAGATGTTTTGGCCAAGGTACTCCCAAATCGTCGAACAATACACTACACCCACAATTACAGGTAAACAGATAAATCGACTTATCACAATACCGACAGCGAATGGGAAAAACACGTGACCCACACCATTCACCATGTACAGCATGTCCGATAACTCTCATCATAATCCTCCTGTTGATGCAATAATTTGTGGAAAGTAATCATATTGATAACTTCATTATTAATTAAGATCTTATGGAGCATAAAATATCTTGTCAATAATTCTCGATAGTGGTCTTGATGAATTTATGTTGTCCAATTCCTTGAAAAATTCTCCGGGTTTATCTAGCTGTCTGAACTTTGGCATGGACATTTTGTTTCTTTCTAAATAATCAATAATATCTTCTCTAAGTCGACATAAGCATTCAATATATTTTTTTCTTGGGTATAATCGCTTAAACAACTTGGCACTACCATTATCTATGGGAATAAAAGTATCGATGTTTAATAACGAAATCCACTTCGCATGATAAATATGGTCTGACTTAATTGGCAGTGTATTTAGTTCATTTTTCCAATATTTACTTAACCAGTCGTCACATATTAAACATTTTGAATTTTGTAAACTTATGGTCTCCCATTTTTCCTTGAAGAAATTAATCGCAGCAACAGCATTTTTGCCTCTTCCTTTTTCAATATTATTATTTTTAACATTCTCTCTTATTTTATAATGAACGAAGCATTCTAAAAAATGATTTAAATATTTACTATAGGATATTTTTGGATCTATGACCCAATGACCTTCACATCCAAGCTTTTTACAAGTACAATTTTCCGAACACGGGCACTCTATAAATTTATAGAACCCATTTAAAGCATGATTCATTGCAAGAGGATATCGATTTTCATTCAAAGATGCCCAATAATTCGAAGTTCTTATCAACACTTTAAGAGAATCAGGTCCAAACGAATCAAAAAATTTTGGCTTTTCGGGACCACGAATTTGATTTAAAATGCCCATGTTTTCCCCCTATTATTTTAAATGTCCTTGATTAAGTAGTAAATATTACTTTTAATTAGGTAGTGATTCCCACAATTCTCCTATTCCAACTTCTTCAGAAGGACCGTCCCAGAATCCTCATTAGGAACTAATAATCTTATTTATTTTTTGCGCCTATCCCAAATAAAATCAAATCAATTTCCTGCGGCTGAAAATTAAATTTGTTTTTAAATTGATTTACGAACTGATTGTATTTGAGATAGAACGAAAATGATTCTTGAGGTTTATTGTCATTATCTATTATTGCTTTAACCAATGCCGGTGTCATGACATTATAATTTTTGCTGTCTTCAGCGTACAATAGAACAGTACACAGTGCTGCTCTAACACCACGAACTCCACAAAGTGCATTGTAGCTTCTTTCAATATTTTCATCATCTTTTGCGGACAATAAATTTACAATCCGCTCTCTTAGTATTTTGAAATAGTCTTTATCAACTGCATAATATTGCTTTGCAGGATAAAGATTTCTTGAGATATTCGACATTAGAACACCAAAACGATGTTGTGCAGGCACACCATTTGAATCATAATTATCAACATCAAGCAGGTTTAAAGCACCATAGCTATTTATTCCTTTCGCTTCTCGGACGTAAATATCTTCAGGAGTTATCTCTGTGATCGGCTTGGAAAGCAATGCAACGGCATTTTCTTCGCACGACTTACGATCTATCATTCTCTTTTCCCAGTTTGCCTTTTTGTTTTCTTCTTCAGCACTTCTTATTTTCGGATAAATCTCAGAATAAAATCGGTCATTCAGCAAAGATTGATCGAACATGTCTATCCCCCTTTGGTTAGAATTAGTTGCTTTTTTTTATCACGGTTATTAGATACAACAATGCCTTTCATTATACTCTTTAATAAAATCCCAAACAAAACTTATGAATTCTTTATCGATTCGATATTCAGGTTGATTTGCAATAAGCAAAAGTTTTCCAATTAATAGTACATCTTTTTCATAAAAAGAATTCCGCCTGCTTTTTTTATATCGATCTAGTTCATATTCGAAAAGCTGTTTTAGGAAAAATTTAAGATTCCCATGAAAGGGAATATATAAATAATCTTGATCAGGAAAGCGTTCACTATACTGCAAGATTAAGTCATACCAATCTCCTAAAATATTCGTTTCGGCGGCATCGCTAATTAATTCCATTCTCTTGCGCTCGATTAAATCTTTCAAAAGTTTTTCTAAATCTGAATTATCCCAGCCATCTTCCGGATATTCACCTTCACAATACATATCATGAATTTCTTCAAAATCGCTCCACTCGAAATAATAGTCAAAAATATCCAAAGACTTTATCATGTCTATTGATACTTCCTTGAAAAGCTCAGCTGCATTCGCACCTCTATATATAATTCTGCTCTCCACTACTCCTTCTTTATAAAGATAAATTAAAGCAGCTTGATGGGTAGTAAATATTGATACGGGATCCATCGCATTATCCAGTGTTTAGATGTATTATTTTAAAATCAAAGTGATCTCTTTTCCAACTCCCCGCGCTCCAACCGATCCCACGCCTCCAAAACCAGTCGCCGTGTCCGGTATTCGCCGTATTTTTTGATCTCTTTTTCTTTCAGTACCCGAAACGTCTCTCCCGGAAAATCCGGTCCATACACATCTTGTGGATCAAGAATGTAGCGCAGCTCATCTCGGGTGAGACCGTATAGTTTTGCATAATAAGCGTCCAACTCGGCTCGGAGCAGGGCACGGCGGTCTTCGTCCCAGGTGAAAGGTTCGCCATTGTAGCCCATGTCTTCGGCGAATAGTTTTAAGCTATCAGAAGTATAAACTAACTCCAGAACTTTGGTCGACATGAGATCGGTATAATTATCTTCATAGCTACTTATATGAATGATTGGAAGTTGCTTTAATAGGAAAAAATTCATGTGTGTTCCTGCTATTTTTTGGCGCGCCAAATAATCGAAAACCAAACTGTTAAAATTAGATAAAAGACAACATAATTTTTTCGTGTTTTTGATAGTAGACAAAATGATGGGAGCATTATTGCCTATCCCAAAAGCAGGTACTATGCTAAAGATACCGGTCCTTTCATTAGTAGCATTGGTTATATCTCTAAAGCACATTAACCAATTAGGGCATCGGTTTTCGATTATGGATTTTGCTAAATTGACAGGATTATCGTATAAGGTTATGATATTATTCAAATCAGAAAAAGTTAATGGATATTTCTTTTCAAAATTTTGTACAGCAAGGTAGTTAATTACAGAATTATAAATTGAATCAAAAGCTGGATTGAATTTTCTAATTAAAATATCGGTACCCTCTTTTTCTTTGCCATTATTTAAAGCATACCCGGCTAACCAATCGGTCAATATAGTCAAAATATTTTTCTTATTTTTAAGTTTAAAGGCAGTTATTAAAGCAGAAGGAACATCTGAAACCCGATAAACAACTTCATCTTTACTTACCCAATATCTTGGCATAACAATATAATTTGGATCAGCATACTGATCTGCCGATGGTATCGGTAAGTGGGTACTGGATGAATTCGGATCAACGCCCTCGTAAGAGCCAAATCGGTGGTCATATTGCCAAATCATCTTAGCTTCGTAAAGGGGGACTCTGTTTTCGGCAGGTTCAGAATAAAAAAGGTTGCTATCATTAGCCATATCAATCATTCGCAAAAAGGATATTCCCCAAGGACTCTTACCAGTCCGCTCATTCACCAATACAGGCACTCTTTGATAAATCTTCTTCGTCAACTCTGCATCCACTTTTGTGCGAAAAACCGGCACGGTTCGGGTATTAGGGTTAATTAGTTCTATATCATCTGCCGACAACGTAAACTGGCGTGTCTCATCATCCAGATGTTCTGTGCGAGTAAGAAAAAATGAAAATTTTGCAGCTTCAATCGCCTGCGCTGACAATGTTAGCAAGGAGAATTTGTAACGGCTGTCGACAGCTTGAAATAGCTTTTCACGATTTTCAAAATCGAACAAACTCACTAATGAGTGAGTGTCGTTAACATCGGCAAAAAACGCTTTGTATGTATCGTCGGTAGCAATTCCCGTCGGCACAATAACACCGGTGCGTCCTGTCTCATTCATCAATTCACGCGACTGCTCAGCAAAGAGTGCATACGTATTAATATCCCCTCTCGCCGTCAGTTCAAACCGCCCGCTCGCCCGAACAAAACGACTGACAGCTTCCGCATCATGTTTGGCTTCTTCAAATTCTTTTGCCAATCCCGGATTTTTCTTTTTCAATTCTTTGATCAAACGCGTCCGTGCCGCTTTATTCGGCGCGTTAGCAATTTCCGGATCACGGGTGGCGAAAAATTCCTGTTCCTGTAATTTAATCCGTTCCCAGGGTGGATTTCCCAGTACCACATCAAATCCACCAGCGTTCATTACCTCGGGAAATTCCAGTTGCCAGTGAAAAAAGCGGTGTTTCTGTGCAAGTGCATTTGCCATGCCTACCAATTGTCCATGAACCGCTCCGGGATTTTCAAGGTAATGCATTAATTTTTCATGCGTGGGAATGGCAGGGTCTTGTTCATTATTTAATGGACAGAAAAAAGCGGCTGTCCAGATATTGGCAGCGGTCCATTGTTTGTACCAGTTGGGATCTTTATCCCGTAATTCATGGTAAAACTGTTCTTTTTGTTTAACTTTTTGTGTGTCATCATCCGGAATGTTTGCAAGCTCGCTAAAAGCTTCGGCAAAATATTTCGTTTCAGCAGCCTCTTTGCCTTCGAAAGCAAGCTCTATTTGCGCCGATTCACGCTCTTTTTTATTCCGTTTTCGAATAGCAGCCGCAACTTCCTTGTTATCGCCAGTCACCGGCTTGAACGCGTCATCGGGGATGCCTTTCTTAACCACTCCCATATCGAATACACCAACCAGACTGTTGCCGCATTTGATATGATGATCCAGAAAAGTCAAAGGCTTGCCTTTGTTGTGTCCCTCCAGCCACAACGCCACCTTGCACAAATCCACTGCCAGAGGATTCAGGTCAACGCCATAAATACAATGCTGGATTATATCCCGTACTGCTGATCGGAATTGAGTGGGAGTTGGTTGGTCCTCTTCAAAGCGCACCTTCGCCAGTTCTTTACCAACACGTCTCGCAGCAGCCAATAAAAAGTGTCCTGACCCGGAAGCAGCATCACAGATTTTAAGATTTAATAGCGCCTTTTCTTTCTCATCTTTGGTGGTACAATCCCTCAATCTTTCTTCCATGACCGGAACTAAGGCGCTTTTAATCAATTCCTGCACCAGCTCCGGTCTGGTATAGTAGGAACCAGTCGATTTGCGTTCTGTACCAAATACCAGATTAAATTTCCATTCGGAATTATGATTTTCAATGACAGGTTGATAATCGAGCAAACTTTCATATACTGAACCAAGCTCTTCTACATCCAGGTAAGCATAGTTAATGCGTCGAGTTATAAGTTTATCTTTGAATAAAGAGAGATGAGCAAATCCTTGCAAAAAATCCCGATTAAGAAGCCGTGCATTTTCCAAGTCGGGCATGGAACGTGGACCAAACAGATCACCATTCAATGGTGCCACTCCCAATTTCTTGCCAATGTTTTCATTACAGTAC
>WJKD01000818.1 GCA_014729315.1 Promethearchaeota archaeon
ATATTTTCATATATTTTTTTATTCAAATCTTTATTTTTTCTTATTTATTTTAGATCTATTCTTTAAAACAGATAGATAATGAATTTAAGGGCGATATATCATATTTTATTTACAAAATATGATTAAATTTAAATATCAATAAGAAGAATTATGGTTTAATTCTATTTATTATCCTTAAGTAATACGAATGTATTTTATTAATCATCCGGCTATCGTATTCTTTTAATTTAAAAGAATCTAATATTGCATCAAAATCTGGAAATTCGTCAGGATTTATATATGTGAGAAAAGCACAATTTAATGCGTTAATTACGCTATTTTTTTCCTCGATTGAGTTCGAAAAATAGGAAGGTTCGTTCTCTATGGATTTTTTTAATTGGGTATATTCAGATTTTAAAAATCTTTTTAATGCTAAATTACTGCATTTCAAATTGTTGTTTAAGTAATCTTGATATTTATCGTAAAAATCTTGAAAAGAAAAATCTTCTCCGTTCTTACTAAGTCTCTTTAAGGTAGAAGAAATCATCTTATAATGATTTTTAAAGCGGATGTCAAATTTGAGACCTTTTATCTCATTGATCACTTCCTCACATAAATCCAATGCTAAAGATAAATTAATAACATTGTTAGCTTTCTCTTTAACTACTTCTTGAACCTTATTTTCTGGTATTGTTTTTTGTTCAAAATATTGTTCATTAATAAGAGGTTTTGGAAAGGTCTCGGCTTTTTTTCCGGCTATATCGCTTAACAACGGAGAAGAATCGTAATCTATATCTAAAATTTCAGTGATAATTCTTATCATCTTATCTCGGTTTTCTGATTTATTGGCGACCATAGGATAGGTTTTAAGCCCTAACAAGTTCTCAATTTCTGTCACGCTCATCGAGTCTTTTAAGTCTTGTTTGTTTCCAATGACGGATCTTCGTGCGTATGGAACTCTCTTCGATAAATCCTTTCCATAGATATTTGAATTGATCTTGTCCTGCAAAATCAAATAATCTAAAATCTTTATTACAAAATAAATCTTGACGCAAGAAAGAAGATTGGAAGTAAAGTCGGGTTTTACGATTATTACATATTGAAACTTGCAACATACATAACAAGACAAATTTAGCTAGAATTAACATAAAGATAATACATTTTAATGACTTAGAAGGAGCTTTCAAACCTACGAGTGCTAATGTGAAAGTCGTGGATAAAAGTACGGGTTTAGGTATAGTTAATCTTACGGCAAATAGCGATGCAGTTGCGCCTTTAGAAGATGGTTACGCGTATGATGATAACGGAATTCCATTTTGGTTTATGAAAGATCGAACTTACAATTTTAGCATAGATACAGTAGCAGAAGATAATTCGTACTTTAATATTACAAGTTTAATCGAACCAGACGGTCCTTGGAAACCATCATGGAGACCTACTGGAACTGAATTAGAACATAATATCTATAATTATACGCTACATGGGAATACTTCTATAACATTCAATATATTAACTGCAGAAGAAATAAATTTTTCATACTATTTCACTAGTTTCTACGATTACGATGGGCCAAACGAAATATATTACGGCGAAAATATGTTGTTCTGGGTTAATTTCACTTATACAAAAGACAACGGAGTAACTTGGAGCATAGTTTCTAATCCAAATGCAAAATGTACATTGAAAATTAAATTAGCAGATTCAGAAGATGTAATTTTCTCAGAAGTGATCTCTAACATAAATAATGGTAACTATTCTATTATCTTCAACGCGGGGAATTTAGATGTTCCAGCGGGACAAAATCAAGAATATTATACGATAGAAATGCATGGAACACATCCTATATATGATGATCCTGACATAGTATCATTTCTCGTCAAGGTTAAAGCGATTCCTACTACTTTCGATGTTATTAACTACGAAAATCGTCAGATTCTTCCCGAAAGGATATACCATTCAACTTTTGGACAATTATTAAACATATCTATAAAATATTACGAAACGGGTGGAACACAGCAAGCTTTATTAGAGGCAATAGTTAATTATGAATCTCTTAAATTTGGAAGTGATGCTTTAATTACCGATCCAACTTACAGCGATTATTATTACGCTTCGATAGACACCTCCTTAGCTGAGGCGATTGGAATTTATACATTAAGTGTTAATGTTTCATTGGAAAATCATACCACTCATATATTTCTGATATCAATAAACATTGGGAAAAGACCAACCACACTTAACGGACAATCTGGATTAGTTTATATCAACGAAAAAGTTTGGATTGAGGACCCTTATTTAATAACTTTTTCTTTTAGAGATTCTTTATCCACAGAATTAGAAGGAGAACTAAATCTTGCGATTTATTCATGGCAAGAACTTGACGAACAAGGAAATCTAATCCCAGGTGAATCAGGCTCAGGCGTAATAATAGAGAACGAGGATAAAACGCACACTCTCAATTTTAATACAGAGCATTTATCTTCGGGGTTTTATCAGCTTTATGCTACTTTTCAAAAGAATAATTACGAGGAAAAATACGCTTTAATTAGTCTCGAAATTAGATTAAGAGAATTTGATTCGGATTTATCGGCAACGGATTTAGAAGACGGTCAAGTAAATGTCGTACAAGGTGATGAAGTTGAATTTGAGTTAGAATTAATAGATGAAACGAGAAATATTCCCCTTACTGGAGCTATAGTCGTTCTTGAATTAGGTGACGAAGACTATGAATTTGACGAAGAAGAACCGGGAGTATATACTTACACATTTAAAACAGAGAATATTGAAGCTTATTTCGCGTCCAAGACCTTTACCGGAGAAATACATATTTCAAAAGCAAATTTTACTTCTGACGAGATTGATATAACGATTGTAGTCCAGATGGAAGAGATATTCGATGGAATGCCTTCGTTTTATTTTATTATGATTTTAAGTCTAATTATAGGGGTTACTGGAAGTCTCGTGAGTTATAGAATTATCCAACAAGCAAGAATTCCTCGACACATAAAAAAAATTAGGAAAATCAAGAAGAAAATCAAATCAGAAAAAC
This sequence comes from Promethearchaeota archaeon, assembly GCA_014729315.1. The sequence continues at coordinate 3,029 of WJKD01000818.1, forward strand.
CTATCACCGAAGATTATTCTATTCCAACGGCAGAACAAATGCTTGTAAAG
>WJKD01000819.1 GCA_014729315.1 Promethearchaeota archaeon
GATGAGGAAAGTTTAGTAATTACAGGAGCATATAATATAGAAATACTACAGAGAACCTTGTATAAAATATTAAACGGAGAAGGAACCAGAATCGTTATTCTTAACGAAGAATGCGCATTAGAAAAAAAGCGTAGATTAAAAAGGATCACCCATGAGGGAAAAATAGAACAGAGAGAAGAGGAATTCTATTCCATTACAGACAGCTGTGTAAAATGCAACGAATGTATTGAAACATTGGGATGTCCAGCAATTAACGCAATTTTTACTGAAAAGGGCGAGGTTGGTGAGGAAGGTATATATTCCGAAAAATTGGACTATTATATTGACGACGCGAAATGTGTCCCAGAAGTATGTCCTGGAATGTGTAAAAATGTCTGTAAAAATAACGCAATAAAGAAGACAATTCTTTTTTCAAAAAAATAATAGCGGTTTAATTGCATTATGGATTATCTATAGGATTAGGGTTGAGAGATCCTAAAAAGGCAATATTTCTCATTAGCTTCAAAGGAAACCGATAAGATTAATATCTAAGATTAATTTTCATTTTCAATATTTCTGGAGTTAATATCTTATGACTAAAATAAACGGCGTCATCGTTCCCTCCATTACCATATTTAACCATGATTTTTCTCTTAATCGAGAAGCAAATTCGTATCTATTTAGACACCAATTATTAAACGGTGCTACCTCTATTTTTCTATTTGGTTCAACTGGAGAGGGATTATTTTATCACGATCGAATAGACACGAAAACGGAACTAATCAATCTTGCGTATGAGACAATTAAGGAAGAAATACCTATCATCTGCGGAGCTTTTGGAAATAGCGAAGAAATCGTTATTAACCAAATTGACAAATTAGGAAAAGCGTTTTCCAATTTAGGATTTGTTATCGCTCCCCCTTTTGAGAGAAAGATGAGTTCTAAAGATCTGGTTGGCTTTATGGAATCAATTTTAGGTTCGGTTGCAGTTTCTAATAAAATCATATTATACAATAATCCCCGAAATTTTGCGAATAACGAGTTAGAACTTAATCATGTCAAGAATTTATTAAATAATCCTAATTTACTTGGAATAAAAGATACGAGCGAAGGATTTAGAGAAACCAAAAAGTTTTTGGAACTTTTAAGCGAAGACTTTTGTGTATTTTGCGGCGAAGAATTGAATTATAGTAAATTTCTAATGGATATCCCATCAAATCTCGTTGAAAATTCAGGTGTAGTACCCTCGATAAGCAATATTTCAAATATATGTGGTCAGATGATTGATGCCCTTAAGATAAATGAAATTGATATATTACCCAATCTTCAGGATAAGTTAAACGAAATTGACAAAAAGATATATGATAATCAATCCTACAAAGGAAATGAACAACGAGGTTTAAAATATGCCCTTTATTCGATTTACGGCGACCGGATGTCAAGTACAAAAAAAGATGTTATGAATCTTACACCTGCAGTGAAGCAACTTCTTCAATCTTCCAGGGAAAAAGAGATATCTAAAGCTATCGTAGAACTAATTAAATCTGGATACATAAGAGTATTATAATAAAAAAACAAATAAAGATGAATCTTTAGGTTCGAGTTATATTTTCTTCTTATAACTAATTTTTACCAATAAATATCCCTTTGATGAATCGAGGTAAAGGAAATCCGATATAATATTCGAAAACGCTGGAAATTAGAATAATTTAAATCAAAAAAATAATAATAAAATTATATTTTAGCTAATATTCTTAACTTCTTTTACAACGGAGTTATATGCTTTAATCTTTGGAGATTAATCTGCGCCATCATTATGTCGCTCTGAGAAATCATCCCGAGGACCCATGGAAAATCTTTTTTAACATCATTTGTATAATAGCAGACATATAAGTATCCGTCCTTCAAGACAACTCCGCCGTAAGTGGTGTCTCCTGCGCTTGGTAAATCAGAAAGCCAAACTAGCCTATCTTCTTCAATCAAAAAAATTGATGTTCGCTTTCGAGCGAAAATAGAACCTTGTTTTGTCATGAAACCTCTTTTAGGTTGATACCTGCCCACTGCGTATACCTTTCCATCGTATGAAAATAATACCGGGCCGTCTAAACGAGTTAAATAACTCATCTTTCTCTTCCAATTTTTATACGGTTTATCAGTGACGGAGATTAAAGTGCAGCCGCGTTGATCGCCTAAGAAATTTCCACTTCCTTCTAACCTGGCAGTACAAAGCAATCGACCGTCTGGGAAAAACTCAATAGCAGTTTCGTCGTTTTTCAATCCTTCGTAAATGACGCTCCAATCGTTCCAACTAGTTCCGTCTTTAGATTTGAGTAATTTAGATTTTCCGTGATCCCGCCAATAAACGGGAACGTACCATGTATTACCATCGTGCGTTTTAGGACGCCAAAAAAGCCACCCTTCTTGATTGGAGATCTCACTCCATTCGGTCCAATTATCTCCATCCAGACTTGTGCTCATAACGCTATCGTATGGTTCGGGATTGAAAGTTTTATTCTTTAGAGCATATAAGACCAGTTTATCGTCTAATACTTGAAATTTTGGATCACGTATATCTTCTCCCTTTATCTGAAAAATTCTAAGAAAATTCCATCGTTTTGCGTTTTTGGAACTCCATAATTTTAACTTACATATATTTATTCCGAAATGATAAGGAGAACATGCGTGGATCAAATAAAATTTGCCTTTCCAGTATGTCATGTCGGTGTTCGAATTATGCCAGCCGTCCTCAACTGCGGCCCAAACTTTCATCTTTAAATTCTCATTTATGTCAGATCGGTTAGGTCGAAATAACCAATATAATAAAAGCGTGCCAAAAGAGATGAACAAAATTAATAGGTAAATAATTAGCACAAGGACCGAATTTTCCAACGCTTTTTTCATTATAACACATCACTTTTTTAAAATCCAAGTTCTTTTAATTTAGCTTTATTTTCTAATACGACATCTTGAGTGAGCGGATAAAATCTCCAGAATATCAAGGTACCAATAAGAATAATAACCATAGGAATGATTCCCATCAACAATCGGATACCTAACAACACTAATTCTATGTTGTCGACCGCCCCCTCGAGCCCTTCGTAGGTGTGGTATCCCGGAACAAACCCCGTAAGCGTATGAACTAGAGCAAAGATAATCACCGAAATCGTTGAAGTAAGTCGAATAATAAAAGTGACTAACCCTATAAGCACACCTTTTTGATCTTTTTTGATTCTCACCACGAACTCGTCCATTACATTAGGTTGTATTACGGGTAGAAAGAGTGCCCACCAACATCCAAGACTAAATCCCAGAATGAACACAAAAATAAAGAAATCTAAGATAGTCTGAAAGAAAGTCATGGGTATAAGGGCAATACACAAGGAAAAGCCACCTATAGTCATGGTTTTTTTATTATTATCTAATTTTTTTGCCAACCAGACCCAGAAAGGGACGGATACAATTGCTCCGAGCAAAAATAGGGCAAACATTAAGGTAGTAGTGGCAGGATCTACCCGTAAGACAAAAGTCACTACGTATATTGCATTAGAAGTTAGCATCTCAGCAACGATTTGGAAAGCTGTGAATGCGATAATAAAAACGATAAAGCTTCTCAACTTGATACTCTCTTTCATTCCTTCTAAAAATCCTATTTTATTTTCTTGTTCGTTAGCATAGTACCTTTTAATCATAACTTGATCTTCACGCGTGCCTGGGAGGAATATTAAAGATGCTATAAACACGATGAGACTTATCACAATAGCCATAAACACATAGCCTTCTCTTCCAGTTCCAAAACTAATTAATATTGGGGGCAACAACATACCAAAAACTCTACCGAAAATATCGATTGGAGTGTAAATGGAAGCGAGTGTTCTTCTTTCGGATTCTGTTCTAAATTTATCGGCTCTTAAATGAACAATATTCACATATATCAGGCTATGAAATGTATCGAACACACATAGAGATAAAGCTAGCCAGCTAAAAAGGAACCATGCGTTATTAGCTGGATCGACTTCTGGTGGCAAATAAATAAGCAGGAGAGAAAAGCACCACGGAATAATTCCTAATAGAATCCAGGGAAATCGCCTGCCCAATCTTTTAGTTAGTCTAGTATTTCTGTCTGTTAAATATCCTACAAGAGGATCGTTGAATGCGTCCCATAGAGCCGCAATTGTAAGAGCCCCCGCGATGTATAATGCATTAAGACCAATCACCGCTTCGTAAAAGAAAAAAAGAAAGAGAAACTGTGCTGAAACTACGAATGATCCGGCAAAATTATAGGTACTAAACGACATGTAAGTTAATTTTGAATGACGAGACTCATCGGACTCTCTAAAAAGTTCGCTTTTTTTATTATTTCCGTTATTAATGCTCTTGAGATCTTTCATAGTATTATATTTCTTTTCTTTTGCCTACTCAATTTTGTATTATCAATTCTTATAATATATTCTTTTTTTCTATTTATAAAATCTAGATTTACATTGAAGGATGGAAGTGGAAATTCTAAATCTTTAATTAACATAAAAAAGTTTAATAATTCTAAAAAACAGATTTTTTGCCTATAAAAAAAATTATTCTTCACTAAAGGTATATTTACCCGTTTTGAAAAATGTAATATCTTTCCCCCATTTTAAGGGTGCCTCTACCATTTTTTATTTTAGAATTAATCGTTTTAGGATAATTTTATCTTCATCATCAATAATCTCAAATTCAGCTCCGGGATTAAAATTATGTTTATCTCTAATACTCTTGGGAATAGCAATCCTTCCTTGGTCGTCAATGGATACTTTTTCAACTATCCTTTTAATCACCAATTTTTTTTTACCCATAGAATATAAACCATAATCATTTTAGTATTTTTAATTAAGAAAAAAAGAATCAATTTGAACAAAAAAGTAGGGAAATTTCAAAATCTCTTCATAGAAAATACCATATGATTTCTAAATTCTTATTATATAATCCTTTATTTTTCTTAATTAAAAATTGATAAGTAATTGAATAATTATAAAGTAGAAAAAAGGAGAAATATAGTGATGTTTAATTTAGAAGATTACGAAATTATTGACATTTCTCACACTATAATTCCAGGTGAAAACCCTGATCGCCCATTTGCGATTCAAAAAGCGATTTTACAGGATAAGACTTATAGATATGATATTTTGAAAACTCATTCTCATGTGGGAACTCACGTCGAAGTTGGGGCTCATTTCTACGAGGAAGGCAAATCAATTACCGACTATCCGTTAGATCAATTTCACGGCCCAGGAGTTCTTTTATCGGTAAAGAATCGTGAAGTTACGGCAGAGATATGCGAGAAGGCCCTAAAGACCATTATTCGAGAAAAAGACATTATCGTAATTAGAAACGATACTGGGATTAAACTGACTAAAAAGCAGCTGTATCTTGGTGAAGAAGGAGATCTACCGAAAGTTTCTCTTGAAGCTGCCCGATGGATGGTAAAATTTAAACCAAAACTTCTTGTGCTAGATAATATCCGATTAGGGGATACTATTGAAGAGATTCGGGAATTTCACGACATATTAATGAGTCAAGGAGTGTGCTTTGTTGAGATTGTGGAAAATCTTGAAAAAATAAAACAAGAACGCTTTTATGTTATGGCATTACCTATTAAAGTGCAAAATCTAGATAGTAGTTTTTGTAGAACGATTATAATTCAAAAAAAGGGGAGTTCGTAAATGAACGAACCATTTTTAGAGAAAGTTGATGTCTATAAAGCGCGGATGCATGGATTTTTTACCTATCGCATCCCAACCTTAGTTTACACCCAAAGAGGGTCACTTTTGGCTTTTGCTGAGGCTAGAAAAGGTAGTACCAGCGATTGGGCGGGAATGTCTTTGGTGATGAGACGTAGCGAAGATCAAGGAAAAACATGGGGACCAATAAAGGAAATTGATACGAGCGATAAAGAGCCAGTTCATAATCCAGTAGCAATTATTCCCCATGACTCAAATAAAATACATTTTCTATATTGTCGGAATTATAATCAAGCTTTTTACATGGAAAGTGAGGACGATGGCATAACATTTTCAGAGCCTAAAGAAATCACTGAGACCTTTGAAGAATTTAAACCAGATTTTAAGTTCAGAGTATTCGCAACTGGTCCAGGACACGGAATACAGCTCGATAACGGGAGGTTAATCGTTCCGGTGTGGTTAGCAAAACGGCATATACATCGACCTAGCGTCGCTTCTGTTATATATTCTGACGATAAAGGAACGACTTGGCACCGAAGCGAAGTTATTTTAGGTCCTCTTGTTAATGCTGGTGAGACCATCGCAATTCAATTAGCGAACGGAGATGTTTTATTGAACATTAGAAATGAAGCAGAAATAAGTAGAAGAGCCTTTTCAATTAGCAAGAATGGAGCTACTGGGTGGTCCTATCCTGAGTTCGACGAAGCTCTAGTTGAACCAGTTTGCTTCGCGAGTATTATTAGACTGACGAAAAAAGGTAAGGAAGATAAAAACAGAATTCTTTTCGTTAATCCTAATTCTATCGAGGGCGAACCAACCAAAGTGTTCAACTTAAGACCCAGAAAAAATTTAACGGTAAAGGTGAGTTACGACGAATGCAAAACATGGCTGAAGAGTAAAACAATCGAACCTGGATCTTCGGGATACGCCGATCTTGCTGTAGGAAAAGACTACACAATATATTGTTTGTACGAATATAATTGTCCTATTGATAAAGATTTTGATACAGAAGCAATGAAATTAGCCAAATTCAATCTGCAATGGATAACTGATAAAAAAGATTCGATTGAATTGTAAATTTGAATAAATATAGAAAGGAATATAAAAAAATAAGAATTTAAAAACCGAGTTCTTCCAACTTTCTTTTATTTTCTTTAACTTTATCTTGTGTAAGCGGGTAAAATTTCCAGAATATGAGTATTCCGCCTAGCATTATAAACATGGGAATTATTCCTTGAAGAAGACGAATTCCCCAAAGAACCAAAGCTACATTATCTACAGCACCTGCAAGTCCCTCGTATGTATCGTAACCTGCAACGAAGCCAGTGGCAGTGTGGACGACGGCAATTAATAATTCGTCAATAACGGCCGCAAGACGTAAGATAAAAGTAGTTAACCCGACTTGAACTCCCTTCTGATTTTTTTTAGTGTGGACGACAAAATCGTCGAGTACGTTAGGTTGGATTACCGGAAACAATAATGTCCATATGCAGCCTAGCGCAAAACCTAATATAAATGTAAAAATTAATAGATCGATTAGCGTCTGGAAAAAGCTTAACGGGATCAATGCAATTACGATAGCGAATCCACCAATAGTAAACGATTTTTTGTTGTTATCCAATTTTTTCGCCATCCATACCCAAAATGGAACGGAAATTATAGCTCCCAAAAGGAACAAGCCGAACACAATAAGCACCATATCCGCTCCTCCTTTTAGCACGAAGGTAACCAGATATATTGCGTTCCCAATCAAAAGACCCGTAGTTATTTCAAAAGCGCACATTACAACCATAAACACGATAAAACTTTTTAATTTGAAGTTCTCCCTAAGCCCTCCAAAGAATCCCAATTCCTTGTATTCCCTTTTATAGTATCGCTCGATCATTACATTGTCCTCTCTGGTGCCGGGAACAAATATAAACGACGCGATCAGGGTGATGACGGAAATCATTAATGCCATTATCGCGTATATCTCCCGCCCTTCTCCCATACTCAGAATAAGAGGAGGCACCAACATTCCTCCAACTTGACCTAATATATCTATTGGCGTAAAAAAGGCTGCTAACGTCCTTCTTTCTTTTTCTGTCCTAAATTTGTCTGCTCTAAGATGCACAATATTAACGTAGATTAAAGTATGAAATGTATCAAATAAACATAGCGAAAAAGCTAACCAAATGAACAGGAAGATTGCGTTACTCTGAGGGTCTACTTTAGGAGGCATGTAAATAAGAAGTAAAGAGAAACACCATGGTATTATTCCAAATACGATCCAAGGAAATCTTCTGCCCCATCTTTTCGTGAGTCTTGTGTTCCTGTCAATTAAATGTCCTATCAACGGATCGTTCGTTGCGTCCCATATAGCAGCAATTAAAAAGGCAAAGAAGACATACCAAATGTTAAGACCAATTACAGCCTCGTAAAAAAAGAATAATAAAATGGTTTGAGCGGCGATTATAAATGATCCGGCAAAATTATACGTACTAAAAGAAGCGTAAGTAAATTTAGAATGTCTTGAATCTTCGGTTTCTTTATATTCTCTTTGCGTGTCATCTTTTTTCGGATTTTCCATATGTATCTTTCACCTATAGGAACTCCCTTAACGATTAATTTAAAATTCTTAATTTGTTATTAATTAGACGTCTATCTTTTTATAAGTAACTTTTAGAAAAATCATCTTTCTCGGTTAAAATTACACTAATCATGAAAATAAAACAACACAGTAAGTAGGAGTTTAAACGTTAAAGTGCTATAAATATACATGTTCTTTTCATTTATTATTACCTAATTTATATTTGTAGAGGTATTATAATAAGTTAGAAGTATTAAGTTGATTAAAACAATACATTAAAGAAATTAAATCCACTCAAACGATATGGTGAGTTAAAGTAGGGGATATTTACAACATATTAATAACGGGCGTAGGAGGTCAGGGAGTGGTATTATTGGGAAACATATTAAGAGAACATGGGAAGCGCGCAGCTCATATTAAAAATGTCGTAGGGACAGAGACTCGAGGCGTTTCTCAAAGGGAAGGATCTGTTCTAGCAACGGCGAGATACTTAATAGACTCCAGAATCTATTCTCTCGACCAGAATTATCAGAAAGAGGATCTTATATCTCCCTTAATCCCCACAAACGATGCTCACTTAGTTTTAGGACTGGAACCTCTCGAAACATTAAGAAATATAAAATATATATCAGAAAAAAGTTTAGTTATCTTAAACACCAACAGATTATATCCCCGCAACGTTATAACCGGCTCGGAAAAGCAAAAAAAATACCCCTCAACGGCTAAGATTATAGATATCTTAGACCAGCTCGCAAGGAGGACAGTTTCAATGAATTTTAACGAATTGTCTACGGTTAAATTTAAAAGCGCAATTTACGCAAATACTATTATTCTTGGCGTTGCGGTGCAAGAATTTATAGAAATTTTTGACACAAAACAAATAATTAGTATAATTGAAGAAATTCTTAGTGATTACGAAAAAAACTTAGAAGCGTTTGATTTGGGATTTAATCTACTCGAAAATTGAATATTATTTTTGAAAGTATAGCGAAAGCGATATAATATCAATTAAAAAATAAAAAGGAGTAAATTAGAGGTTTAATTCTTTAAGCTCTTTTTGAACTTTATTAACTTTGTCTACATTTAAATCATATATTTTCCATATCACTAAGAAACCAATGAAGTAAAAGATCATAGGAACCAATGCTATAATTACTCTTATTCCCCAGAGTGCCATAGGAGTTTGCATTTCCGCTCCAGGGGAATAATTCGTAAGCTCATGTACAATCGCTATTGTAACAGCACCTATAATAATTGATAATCGCCCAAAAAAGGTCATAATCCCATAGTAAATACCTTCATTTCTTACTTTAGTTTTTGTCACAATTTCATCAATCACATCAGAGAATGCGGGAACTCTAAGCGTCCAAATTGCTCCTACACCAATACCAAGTAGAATTGCACTAAGTATAGTTAAAGCTAATGTTGAAACAAATAAAAATGGTATAAAAAGTAAAGTGGTCAATCCCGCTCCGATTGTTATTGCCTTTTTATTACCAAATTTTCTTCCCATTTTGACCCATAAAGGAACTGACAACATTCCCCCTATAAGAAAAGCTGCTGATAAGAATATTTCAGTTTCAGCTTCCATGTTTAAAATATATCGTACCCAATAATAAAAAGAACTAAGCATTAAAACAGTTAAGACCATTTGAGCAAGATAAACGATTAAAAAAGCCATAAAATTCTTTTGTTTAACTCCCGTTTTTAGTGTTTTCAAAAATAACTGTTCTTCTTGATCTTCTACCGAAACTCTTAATACCCTATCAATTATTTCTTTATCTTCCCTCATAGCAGGGATCATTAATAATACACATAATACGCTAATAACCATAACCAAAAGGGCAGCATTTACATAACTCGATTGATCACCGTAAGTTATAAACATCGGCGGTAATAGCATACCTAAAGCTAAACCAACCATGCCCCATATAGTATAAAGACCGGCGACGCGAGTTCTTTCTTTGTTTGAACGAAATTTATCTGGATATATCGCATTCCAATTTATCGTCCAGAATGAAAAGAATAAGTCAAACAGACAAAGCATTATTAAAAGCCAAAAAAACAAGATTATCACATTTCCAGGAGGGACGGTAAAAATTAGAAAATATATTATCGCACAAGGTATGGCAGAAACTATAAACCAAGGAAATCTTCTACCCCATCGCCGTGTAAATCTTGTAGGCCGATCTGATATAAACCCCGCTAATGGATCGTTAATCATATTCCAAAATCCATATATAACATAGGCAATTCCGACAAGGATAATTGGTAATAGAACTTCATCCTCGTAAAAACCAATCACTCTAACAGTAAAAGCACCAGTAAGAAAATTATCTAAAAATCCTCCAATACTATACGAGTTATGTATCCAAGAAGAGTGTTTTATACTTCTGGAATCTTTTCCGTCTACTTCATTATCTGGTTTTACAATACTCATTTTCTTTATCCCTTTTAATGAAATTTATTAGAATTTAAAAAATGTCATTTAAGAAATATTTCTTAGATGTGAATAGATTCTATTTAAATATAAAACTTCCTCTTGCAATAATCTTTCGCAATATAATCTATAAAATGAAAAGAGAAAAAATAAAATTTGAAAGAAATTCTGATTTATTTCTTTTTTATGAACATTTCAATTCTTCGCCTAACTTCTTCTGATTGTCCAGTTGTTATCATTCCCATTAATTCTCTATCTAGTACAGATTCATTATCGCTATCTCGATTCTCATTTAATAATTTTTTTGTTAAGTTTAGTCCCAAATGATCTTTCTGTACGATGGTATTTGCATACTTTTTTAGGATTCTTTTCAAAGCATTGCGCTTACATACTCTATTTACTAATCCAAGCCGATAAGCTTCTTCTGCTGTAATTTGGTTTCCTAGATATAATATTTCTCTAGCCCGAACTTCTCCAACCATTCTTGGAAGCAGTTTTGTACAAAGATTTCCAAAGAACAATCCCATAGTCAATTCGGGAAGCATTATTTTTGTATCGTCTGCTGCGATCTTTAAATCACATGTAAGAGTATGTTCAAACCCTCCCCCAATAACCCACCCATGATAACCAACAATTATGATTCCGGGATGAGCAATCATAGCTCTCGAAAGATCTTGGAACGCTTCTAGAAAAGCTAAAGCTTCAGGAAATTTGTCTTCATTACTCAATAATTCGTACCCATACTTTAAATTTGCACCAACTGTAAAATGTTTTCCATTTGCTGTATAGATTACGCAAACATCTTCGTTTTCTGCACTGTGATTAAAAACTTCGATTAAAGTTTTCAAAGTTGTTAAATCTAAAGTGTTTTTTTCCTGTGGTTTATTTAAGGTAATCTTCCCAATATCGTTTTCTTTTTCGTATAATACTATTTTTTCCATTATATTTACCTATTCAATCTCTTAATAAATTAAATTCTCTTTGAGTTCTTTGCAATAAATAAAATTTTATCTAAATTAAAATATGATAATGTCGTTTTAGATTAAAAAATAAGCAGAATGCTATAATAAAAATCTATTTTATAAAAATTTGAATAAAAAATTATGAAGGAGGAATTAATTCTTTTTTTAATCTCACACGATCAATCTTTCCAATTCTTGTTATAGGAAGATTATTGGGATCTAAATCGTATACAATTATTTTTTTAGGAACCTTAAATTTTGCGAGATTTTCCTCACACATTTTCTGGATTTTTTCTTTTTCTTCATCGGTAATTTTTTGTCCTAGTTCGGGTCCGATTACTAACCAGACCACTTCTCCATAAATATCATCTGGAGCTCCTAATGCGGCAGCTATTGCTACTTTTGGATGGCTTAAAACCAATTCCTCAATTTCTGCGGGAAGAACTGTATAACTCCCGACACGAATAATGTGTTTTATTCTACCTGTTATATAAAGACCACCATTCTCATCTATATATCCTAAATCTCCCGTTTTACAATAGCCATCTTTTGTGAAACCTGCTTTATCCTCCTCGGGCATCTTATAGTAACCTCTACTAGTTATCGGTCCTAATACTAACACTTCTCCCTCTTTACCTTGAGGTAATGGATTACCATTTTCGTCTGCGATTATAACATCTACACCAGGAAGAGGTTTTCCAACATATCCATTTGCTAATTTCTTTAAGTCGTCGCCAGGTTCTGTAAAGTTAGTTCCAGCCCCTGCTTCAGTTGCTCCATAACCAACCATTATATTTTCACATATACGCTCCTCTATATCTTTTAATAAATCCAATGATACTTTTTCTCCAGCAACTACAACAAATTTCAGAAATTTTTTAGGTTCGTAAGAATCTAGATTCGGTAAGGATAGGTATATTTTAAACATTGTAGGTACACCTCCTATCCATGCAAGATTATGCTTCTTAATCGCAGATAAGCTATCAAACGGAGACCATTCCGCTTGAACTATCATTTTACAGCATCCAACTAAACTAGTCGCAATTAGTTCTTGAGTTCCTCCTACGTGACTTACTGGTAAATTAACAAGATTAGTAACTCTATCTATTAATCCATAAGTTTCATGAGCTTCCTTAATTTTATTATATTCAAGTCTAGCCATAGAAACAATGTTTTTATGTGAAATCAAAACTGCTTTAGGTGCTCCAGTTGTTCCACCAGTCCAAATAATTAAAATACTATCGTCTTCGCTTTGTGCGTTCTTAGCCTCTTGAAGTTCTTTAATAAGATTATGTTCTTTTTTGATTAATTCTTCGAATGGTTCGCCGAAATCAGATCTTCCAACTGTTACATATTTAATTTCTCCAAAATCAGAGCTCAATTCTTTTAACATGTCAACGATGCGATTCTTACCAATCTTATTTATCGATACGATGATTTTGGGATCCGAATGTGGTATTAATCGTTTTAGGTCGGCTTTTTTATAATTTACATCCATTGGAATTGTGATTGCGCCTACTTTACTCGCAGCTAAAAAAGTATAGATGAATTCAGGTGTTGTCGGTAATATTGTGATAAGAGTGTCGCCTTTTTGAAGACCCATAGAGATAAACGACTGAGCTAGTCTATCCGAAATTTCATCTAATTGCTTGTTAGAAATAAATTTCTTTCTATAGAGGATTATCGGTAAATCTGGTTCATTTTCTGCCCAATATTTAGGATATTCCCAGAATAATTTTAATTTAGGTATGTCCATTTAATTATCCACCTAAGTTATAAAAAGTATATTAAATTGGAATATTGGAGATTATTTAATTATTTGTGTATCCCAAATCGTGTTTAAGGAGTTTAGCAAAAAGAAATTAATGTTTAAATAAAAAAAAAAGAATTAACTTGTTATTTGTCTTTGACTAGTATTTTAGCTAGCCAGTCAGGTAATAAGAATCCCAAGTAATAGAGTATTGAGCTAACAATTAGAATACTTCTAACTACGACTAAAGTAATTATGTCCATGTTAATCCCAGCATCAAATACAGCTCCAATAGTAAAGCAAATAAAAGCAGCCAAAAGAAACTTACCTTTCCATCGAATTCTGCCATCATTAGATTTTAACGAGTTTCTAGTGAAAAGAATACCCGTAATAATGAAGGTTATAATTCCAAATATCATGAAAATATATGGATATATCGTGTATTTTGAATTGAAGGTAGAGTAAATAGTGACCACGAGAGAAGGATCGATTGAGATAAGTGAGATAAGAAAGATTTCGAATGATATACATATTATTCCATAGATTATCATTATTACTTTCAAGTAATTCGGATAAACCAATACACTAAACGAATACATCCAGCAAAGAACTGCTATAGGTATAAAGATACTATCGAGAATTATACCGAGAACATGTGGAACTTCTAGCCCGAATAAAATAACTAGTGGAAAGTTAAAGGTTATTCTCCACCATCCAGAAGTCATTAATATCCACGCAAGACCAATAGTAATCATCTCAACTCGCTTGTATTCAAAATATTTTAAAAGAATTCTTAATCCCATTAGTATGGAAATTACAACGAATAAAAAGCTAAGTCCACCATATACGAATTCAATTTGAGTTAAATCACTTAATGCCATTAAATATCCCCTTATTTTGATTTTGTTTACAAAATTTTTTTTAGATTATCAAAATGAATTGATTAGATTAATATTTTTACCATAAAAATAGTTTATTAATTTTCAATTTAGAAAATGATCCTTTAATATTTGTCAAGCAGAAAAATTAAATCTAGATTTTTCATTAATTTTATTGAACTAATCCTTGAGGTTTAAATTCTCATCAGCAAGTTGCGATGAATCTCATTTTTAGATAAAATTCACTTTAAAAGAATCTAGCTTACCTTCTTTAATTATCAATTCTCTATACCCCCCAGCAAGATTAGGATTTTTGTAACCCCCTAAACCCAATGCAGGAGTTTGAACTACAAAAGGACCATATTTTTCGATATCATTAGCATTGGTATAGAGTTCAGAATATAAATCAAAATATACAGACGCAGGATTCTCATTTTTCTTTAGATTTGCATTCTTGGATTTTCTCTTTTTTTCAGAGGGATGTGGATCACCTAACCTAAACTCTTTAAATTGATGTGTGTGCCCTGCTAAGGTTAATGTGCAGTAATCTTTACAGAAA
>WJKD01000820.1 GCA_014729315.1 Promethearchaeota archaeon
TCTCAGATGTTACCGAAGCTATTTTAAAAACCTACGAGAGCGTTTATTTTGATTACGAAGAAGCGTATCAGTTAATAAAGCGACATTTCAAATTATCAAATCTAAAAGGATTAGGGTTAGAAGGTAAAGAAAATAAACTCGCTGTGCGAGCAGCGGGGAGCCTCTTAGCTTTTTTGAAAGAAACACAAAGGGATATGCTTCCCAACATCTTTAAAATAACTCGAATTCAAGAAAAGCAAAATCTCCATTTGGATTATGTAACTCAGAGAAATTTAGAATTAATACATTCGCTATGGGAGAAAGGTAAAGATACTACGGTCTACAAAATATTTAATCATACTCACACGCCTATGGGTGCGAGACTGCTAAAAAAAATAATTCTAAAACCTCTTATCGATATTGAGCAGATTCAATCAAGATTAAGGATAGTTGAGAAATTTAAGGACGACGTATTTCTTAGATCCGATTTAAGAGACGCACTAAGTGAAGTAGGGGATTTGGAGCGATTTGTAAATAAAATTAATTACATTTCACGTTCGAATGCTCGAGATTTAATAAATATCAAGAATTCTCTGGAGATTATTCCGAAATTAAGAACTTTACTTCAGGAAGCTAATATCCCTGAAATTTCCAGATTTTTAGATAACATAAACGATTTTGCTCATATTAGGAATTTAGTTCACATTTCCATAAAAGATGACCCTTCTCCTAATCTTAAGGAGGGAAACATTATTAAGGACGGACACGACGAAGAACTTGATCGACTTAGAGATATTTTAAATAATGGGAAAAATTTTATTTTAGATTACGAAGAAGAGCAAAGAAAAAAGTGGAATTTAAATTCAGGATTAAAAGTGGGTCATAACAATATTTTAGGCTATTATATTCAGATTACCAAAAAGACCTTACAAAATCTTAGGATCCCAGATGAATATGTGGAAAGACAGACCTTAAAAAATTCAAAAAGATTTACAACAACCGAATTAAAAAATATTGAACAAAAGGTAGTGACGGCTGAGGAAAAAATATTCGATTTAGAATACGATCTTTTTTGCGAAATTAGAGAAAAGGTCATCGAAGAAACCGGCAATATCATTAAAACCGCACAGAATTTAGCTATGGTTGATGTTCTTGCGTGTTTTGCTGAAATTTCTGAAAAATATAACTACTGTCGGCCCATTATTAACGAAGATACAAAAATACTAATAGAGGAAGGTCGACATCCAGTGGTTGAACAAATACACATCACAGACAAATTCATTCCTAATGATTGTTATTTAGACAACAATGAAGAACAAATAAGGATAATAACAGGACCCAACATGTCTGGTAAAAGTACTTATCTTCGACAAGTGGCATTAATTTGCTTGATTGCTCAGATGGGTTGCTTTGTTCCTGCGAAGTCGGCAAAAATTGGTATCATCGATCAAATTTTCACGCGTATAGGAGCTTCTGACGATTTAGCGCGAAAATTAAGCACTTTTATGATCGAGATGACCGAAACCGCGAAAATTCTTAATTACGCTACACCGAAGAGTTTGGTAATAATTGATGAACTCGGAAGGGGTACGAGCACGAGCGATGGTCAAAGTATCGCAATGGCAACGCTAGAAAAATTACACGAACTTAAAACGAAAACTCTTTTTAGCACCCATTACCACCAGCTCACTGAAATAAAATTACCTCGCGTTAAAAACTATCATCTTGATATTATTGAAAACGAGGACGGCAGCATCAACTTTGTACGAAAATTACACGAGGGGAGTACTGATAAGTCCTACGGGATTCATGTTGCAAAGCTAGCCGGCATACCCGACGACGTCATAATTAGGGCGTTTCAAATTTTAGAAAAAATAGAGAAAAAAGATTTATTCAAGAACGCTGTAAAGGAAAACGGAAATCAGGCATTCCCGACAAAATATCACAATATGATTATTAACGAAAAAGAAAAGAGAATAGATAAGTTAAACCAAGAGATTAACGCAAAGAAAAACGAATTAGACAAATTCGAAGAAAATTTAAGTAACTATAACAAAAAGTTAAGAGAATTAAGCTCGGACATAGAACGACTTAAAAAAAAGAAGGGACAAATGAGTACAACCCTGAGTAAAAAGCCCGCTAATAAATCAAGAAGTAAAAAAAAATTAGTTCAAACATCGTTTTTCCGACCTTTAGTAAAAAAAGAAAATGTGATAGGAGAGAATTTTAAAGAGATCGTAGAACTAATAAACAATAAAGACATTCAAAACATTACCCCCGTTGAAGCTATGAAATATTTAATTAGTTTGAAAGAAAAACTTGAAGAACTTAGTATCAACCAAAAAAGGTTGGTAAAATAAATAAAACGATATTCTGACGAACATAATAAAAAGCAAGCAATAAGATAATTGCCCTCCTATAATACTTCCTTCTTTCTTCTTTTTCTACGAAATCTAGAAAGATGATGGCAAAAAAACTTAGAAAGAACAAGTGGGAGGGTTGTATAGCCTTCCATATTACCAAATCTATAATCATGACCACCAACATAACAGAATTGTATACAACCATGTGATTGCCGTACATCCAATTTCCGACCATTTGCAAGAAGTATTCTGGAAAAAATATGTACGGTAAACATAGGATTCCGAAAGGGATTAAATAATACCTAATATCCTTTAGCTTAATCCTTCTAGTATATAATAACAAAGGAAGAAAGATTATCGAATTAATTTTAAAAGTAGCAAGAGTAAAGTAAATTCCCGATTGCCACATCTTTCCTTGCTTTAGAGTTAAAAACGATCGACATAATAAAAACACGATTAAGAAATTGCAATTATTATAAAATGAGTCGATGACAAAACCAATCGTCATCAATGAAAGAAAAGTAAGCACATCAAAAAAATTCGTAAACGCTTTTCTGACTGCACGGGCAACATAGCTTGCCATTATAAATCGTAGCGCGTCCCATATATACACCCCGATCTGCCATGGGATTAAGGTCATGGGGTAAAACATAAAATACCAAAAATAGAGGTAATAAGGGGGAAATTCCGAAATGGCAATTGGATCGTAAAAATTAAATAATCCGTTGCTCATCCCTTCTAATAATATCCGAAAATCTATATCCTTCTCTTGAAGAAACCACATTTCGGATGGAGCAAAATACGCAAATATTCGTATCCCGATCATGAGGGCCGTTACAAAAATATACCCGTGTATGAAGTGCTTATGTAAAGGATATAATTCTTCTTCCTCTTCTTCTTCCGCGACTACTAAGATTTCTTTCATTTAACTTTGTAAATTTCTACTACAAAAAAATTATTTTTAAGGTTATCCTAATTAATAATCTTTTTTTTAAAAACTAAATTGATTTATGAGTATCAAGGAAAATAATTAATATCGCTACATTTTAGGTGTTTTTTAAATGTTTTATCGTGCTGAACTGCTAATGAAATTTGGATTTTTGAAATTTTATACTCTTTCAAAATTTAATTATCAAAATCCTAATAGATACATATTAAAAAACTAATTATTTAGATAAAATTAAACGTAAATTTTAGTAGAAAGTGAAGAGAAAAAGAATTAAAAAAATTGAGAATTCTGAAAAAATCGCCGCTGGAGAAGTTATTGAAAGACCGGCAAATGTGATAAAAGAGTTAGTGGAAAATAGTATAGATGCTGGGGCGAGTGAAATTAAGATCGTCGTAAAAAAAGCGGGAAAGAGTTTAATTCAAGTAATTGATAACGGTATTGGAATTCCTCCGGAGGAAATAGAACTTGCTTTTCAAAGACATACCAGCAGCAAAATTAGAAGCATCGAAGACTTGAACAATTTAACAACGCTCGGATTCAGAGGGGAAGCGTTAGCAAGTATGACGGCGATAAGTAAAATCGAGATAACATCTAAGACCGAAGATAACGAAAGAGGAGTGTATCTATCCATCGAGGGCGGCAAGATTACTGAAAGAAAAGAGATTATATGCCCAATAGGAACTGATATAAAAGTAAAACATATTTTTTACAATATACCCGCTCGTAAAAAGTTTTTAAGGACGGATTCCACCGAATTAGGTCATATCACTGATATTATACAAAGATATTGCCTCGCATATTCAGAAATTCATTTTATTTACCTTCACAACCAATTAAATATCCTTACTTGTCCCTCTAACGATCTGAAAACTACCATATTTCATATTTACGGTAAAAAAGCAGCAAGAAATATGGAATACGTTGATTATTCGGACGAGAATGAAAATTTCAGAGTGTATGGGTTGTTAGGACATCCCGAAAATTCAAAAAAGAATAGGAAACAAGCCTCTTTATTTCTAAACCATCGCTACATCATAAGCGACCTATTGTTCAAGGCAATTCAAGAAGCCTATAAAAAAGTTCTGATGAGAGGGGGATATCCTTTTTTTGTCTTATTTTTAGAGTTAAATCCTAAAATAATTGATTTTAACGTCCATCCAAAGAAGCTGGAAGTCCGGTTTGAGAACGATGACATTATTTACAATAAGTTTTTTCATATTATTGACAAGTTTATTGAGGAGAAATTTATCAAGCAAGAAACTAAACATTTGTCCACCAAAATAAGCCAATATGTTAAAAACGATGAACTAACTTCGAAAAAAACGGATATATCAGAAGAGAAAAATCTCAAAATCAACGAAAAAGCAATAGATAAAGCAACTGTCATAAACGGATTATCTCATATGGATAATAGAGTCCAATTAAATTTGAACGAATCCGCAAGTCCGGTTAAAGGACCTTTACCAAAGATAAAAGAGAGTCTCTTGAGGGAAAAGTATATCATCGCTAAAAATTTTCCAAAACTTCGATTAATCTCTAAAACAGGTCAATTAAGCAATAAAATTTATGTCGTTTTGGAGGGTTACGACGAAGAAAATAATCCTGGCTTTTTTCTCTTAGATCAGCACGCAGCTTCGGAGAGGATCAATAAAGAACGGTTTCTTATTAATTACGAAAAACAAAAATGTAATAGACAAAAATTGATTAATCCTTTGAAAATTGAAGTAAGTCCGAGCGAAAAATATTTTTTGCGTGAAAATCTGCAAGAAATAGCCAAACTAGGATTTACTTTTGAACATTTTGGAGGAAATACTTTTCTGTTAAGAGAAATTCCAACAATTATAAATAAATTGCCTTCTATAGAGGTCATCCATGAGTTAATAAACGATATGACCGATATTACAAAAGAAGAGAGATTTCAGAATTGCAAGGAAGAAATAATTAATTATCTTGCGTGTCATAGAAGCATTCGAGGTGGGGACGAATTGACGCTCAAAGATATACGCTCGCTACTAATAGAACTGTCTAATTGTAAGGATCCTTTTCACTGTGCCCACGGGAGACCTACATTAAAATTCATCTCTTTTAAGGAAGTAGATAAACTCTTCAAACGGACGGGTTAACATTTTAGCGAATATAAGCACTTATTTTTTTAAAAAACTCGCAAGAAATAAAAAAACACCGTATTTAAGTAGAATGAGGAATTGACATTTTCGAATACGAAATTTTTTATATCCGTGCTTTCATGATTTTTACGACATATTTATCAAATGACTATAATAAAATATCGAAAGTTATGAATCATGGGATCCAAAAAAAAGAAAAAAAGGGACAAAAAAAAAGGGAAAAACGATAAGAATACACATAATAACATTGAGGATAAATTAAGTAAGTTAGATATCCTCGTGAAAATCGACGATTTGAAGAACAAAGCACAGAATTATAAGATCGGCGGGAACTACGAGAAGGCGATTTCAACAGCTAACGAGATCATTTATCTTGCAGTTAAACATGACATCCCTTCGGTCATTAAAGATCAAGATGAATTTTTGAAAACCATGGCCGAAAAAGTCCAAAAAGAGTTTATAATGAATAAAATTAAAGAAGCTAGTAATTTCATTCGAGATCATTACAAAGAACTTATAAAATCTAATCGAATAATGCAAGCTCACGCTCTTATTGAGGGATTCAAGAAAGAATACGATGATTTTTCTTACTTCAATTCGATGCCTATAGTCCAAGAACTTATCGAGGTAGACAAAAAGAATTGGCTAAAGTATCAGGTAAGCATACAATACGATAAATATAAAAAGATCCTTAACTCAGAAAAGGAGGAGATCGAAGAAATCATAAGAGTGTTAAGAAAATATTACGAAGAATTAGTTAATTCTGGACAGATAGAAGAAGCTGAGAAACTTAAAACCGATTTTACGAATAAATATGAGGATAATTCGATCGTCATGGATATACCATCCGTAAAAGAATTTATAGGAAACAAGAACGAAGTTATAAGCAATTAGCTTAATTACGTTATTAAATTAAATTGTATAAACTACTCAAATTCTGATTTCAAGATTGTGATAAACCGATTTTTTTTATTTTTGTCAAGAACTTGCGAACAGACTCCCGATCTATTATAAAGATCTGGTTCTTTCTTATAAAATAGATTTATTAACAAGATCAAACAATTTTTTTGAATCAGACCGATATTTGGTTTCGTATTTTCTTTTAACAATTCTAAAATGAACTTTCCGCACCAAATGTCAATAAATTTCGTTGGAAATTTTCTTTTTTCGTAGGTCTTTATTATTCTATCGTAATATTCCATATTGTTCTCGTGATACTTTTATGTTTTGAGTTCTGAATGCAGTTTGATAATCTCTTTATAAATTGGGCGTTATTAACAACATGCCCGACATAGGTTTGAATCATTAATCCTTTGTTTTATATCGTGTATCATCCTCTCGATTGGGAACTGTTTTTCACTGAATAATATAGCTCCCGAGGACATCACTTTCTCTTTTATTAAAGGATTGGCGCTCATGATTATTATTTTCGCTGACTTTTCGATTTTTAGTATCTCTTGCATGGCTTGAATTCCGTCTTTACCAGGCATATTGTAATCCATTAGGATAAAATCGGGCTTAGGATTCATAGCATTAAACTTTTTTATAGCCTCTTCCCCATTTGCTGCGGTTTCAGTTACATAATATCCCTTTAAATTTAGTATTCTCTCAAAAATAAAGCGTAATTCCGAATCATCTTCAACGAGTAATAATTTAATCATATTAAATCGCCAATTTTATTTATATTGTAATCTATGGTTTCTTTTTTACAAAGTGCATTAGTGTTGTTTCTTTCTAAATTAATAATATTAATTTTCGAACTTAAATTTTCCTATTTTTCAGAATCTATATTAGGTTTTTTCATTTTTGAAACCGCATCTCTAATACATACATATCTTCAATACATTTATTATTTTAATTGATTAGAAAATTTAAAGCGATCAATATAGTATTTAGCAAGATATTGTTTGTTAGATAAGAAAGATCCTTGAGCGGTCAATAAATAGAAAGAAATCAATAAGTAAATAATATTTTTTTAAAATGGAGATAAAACTATCAAGAACCTTTAAAATACTCTAAAACGATTCAAAGCTTATGATCAATTTCTCAATAATTATATAGTAGACTTCATTGATTCAGTTATGGTTAAGACTAAGATCTCGATTAATAAAATAACTCATGACGACGTGAAAAGTTCAGTATTTCAGTCGCTTGAAAACATTGGAGCAAACGAGTTGTTTTCAAAGCCAAACCTAAGAGTTTTAATAAAACCAAATTTATTGATGCCCAAAGAACCCGAGCGAGCGACGACAACTCACCCAGATGTCGTAAAATATGTAATACAGTGGGTAAAACAGTTTAATCCAGAAAACATAATAGTCGGAGAATCAAGTGGAACGAAAAAAAGAGGTGTTACTGAGAAAGCTTTTGAGAAAAGTGGGATTAAAAAAGTCTGCGAGGACGAGGAAATAGAATGGACGCCTTTTGAACAAACTAAAAGGAAAATTTATAAAGTAGAGAATCCTCTCGTATTGAACGAATTTTCATCTTCCGAATTGATTGACGGGGTAGATATAATTATTAATATTCCTAAAATCAAAACTCATGGTCAATGTCTCCTTACATGCGTTATCAAAAATATGTTTGGAACGCTAATACTAGGAAACAAACCTCAAACTCACGCGCGATTCCCAAGGATGGAAGATTTTAACCGAGCGCTAGCCGACATATATTCCGTCTCGAAACCGCAGTTAACTCTTGTCGACGGTTATTATTGTCAAGAAGGAAACGGTCCCTCTGCGGGAGATGTCGTTAAACTTGACCTCGTCATAGCTGGATACGATCCCGTTGCCTTGGATACGCTGGTTTGTGAGTTAATTGGGTTCAATCCAAACGAAGTACTATATATCAAAGAAGCAGAAAAAAAGAGTTTAGGCTCATCCAATCTTCAAGACTTTGAGCTTTTAGGAGATCCCTTAGATTCTGTTAAGAGGATTTTTAAAAAGCCAAAATTTCACATGAGAAACCTTCCTATTCCTAAATTTCTCGCAGATTATGTTGGTCGTACTCTCTTTCGGTCGTCAATAAAATTCGATTCAAAAAAGTGTAGACTATGCGGTACTTGTTGGAAGAATTGTCCAGTGAAAGCAATCTCACCTCCCGAGGTTATAAAAAAAGGAAACAAACCCTCTTGGAATAAGGATTTATGTATCACATGCTATTGTTGCGCTGAGCTCTGTCCTTACGAAGCAGTTGAGTTTAAGATAAATTACATTCGAAATATTTTTACTTCAGGGCTAGGCGTGATTTTCCTTATACTTGCTTTAGGAATAATCGGAATTATCTGGATTATTATCTTAATAGTAAATTCGTTATTTTTCTAACAAAAATCATTTTTATATCTTTTATATCATTTTTGAATCTTTTATCATTCAAATGTACATAAAATCCTCAAAATTTTACTAACACCATTATTGAAAATTTGTTTAGATTTGTAAAGATGAATGGAAATAGAGTGTTACTTTTTAATAGGTTAACATTATTTTGGTAATACGCATCGCCTGTCCAATCTTCGACTAATATTTAAAAGGACCAAATACCTCAAGATTCTATCTACGCCTTGAACATCCAAATTCGAGATTTGATCGACAATTTGACCAAAATCGTGAATTAAATTAGATTGGGAGACGCGATGTAATGCTTCAGAAGTGATAACATCCTTTTGAATAATTGAGTTGATATTCTCTAACATGTCAGTGAGTTTGCACCGCAACAATTCTCCACTTTGTTTATCTTCTTCAATAATGAGAATCGCTTTGAGCAAATAATCTTCAATGATATCCTTTATGCTTTTTCCAATCTCATGTGTATTTAACTTGGTTAATGAGGAGCTTGAAATCCTGTGAAATTCCGCTTGGAGATTAACGCTTATGTATTCTATGATTTTCTTGATTAATTCTTCTTTGTCTTTTATTAGAGCGCTATCAGCGTACTTGTTTCCTTTTTCCGCCGAAATTTTCATAAATATTTTGGAGAGATCGTTCATTTTTGTATAAAATTGTACCTTTTTTTATTAAATGTAATTTATCCCAGTATTACGAGTTTGAGTAGATTTAGTATTTTAGCGCTGTTTTTTAGTTGATTTTTACAATTAGAACTAATAATAATCTCTTATACCAAAAAAATCAAAAACTCTGATACTATAAACAAATTATCTTATTTAATTATTATGTTTAATTATTATGTTTCTACGAGTAAATGTAAGATTATTGATGGAGCGAAAAATATGATAAAGGTTATTTCTATTTGTTAGCTCCTCGACAAATCTATCCAAAAAAAATATTAGCTCTTAGTTAAAATAAATATCTTGAAAAAACTCTCTAGATTGTTCACTAAAATCCCATAAGAATATTTTCTGAGATTATCGTTGAATAATAAAGAGGTTTTAGAAAAGCATAAAAAGTTCAATTTTCTAATTTTTTCGTCAAGCTTTTGAAATTTGAAAAAGAATAAATACACATAAAAGAATTCTACCTTTAATGAATCGTAGTAATCAAGAAAATACCGTAAAATCTGAAAAAGTGGAAACATAACTGTTAAATGGAGATTTCGCTAATTTTTCTATAGTAGAAATATTAACTCTGGAAACTCTGGTACTACATTCTGAACCAATCGGCAGAATTGGATGGAAAACTAATTAAGAATCTTTTAGTCTAATTTCTTTTTTTTGACAGACTTACTCCAATCCCGTAATAAATAAAGATCGCACCTATAAATATCACGCTCGCTGTAAATGTAAAAAATATTCTGATTGCTGTTATATTTATTAAATTTGAGACTGAGACGCCTAAAGGTATATAATAAAAGCAGATAGTTCCAATTATAAAATATTTAAATCTTTTAGCAAGCGAGACATCCGTAAAGTCACGATACACTTTAACCGACATTAAGAGAGAAATAATAAGTGTTGCAATAAGAATGCTCAAGGCATAGCCAACAAATAAAAGATTCCATACAGGAGCTAATTGAGTTCCCGTATCAAGTATAACAACCTTTGCACCACCTTCGATAAAAAATAAGTATAGTAAGATTCCCCCATAAAACGCGATAAAAAGGAGTTGATTTTTCGTTTTTACCATAAAAGAAGGTTTGTAAAGGAGAGAAATACAGAGAAATAAAAAACCCGCCGCAAGGCAACTGAAATAAAACGCAGTAATATTGAGTAGTGTCGCTAATGTTTCTAAATGCACGTCTGAAAATGTTATATAAACAGCGTTTATGAAAATTGCCATCATCATTGAAAAATAAAACAAGGCAAAGATTTGATTTAACCTATTAAACGGATTTCTTTTTAAAATTTTTATAATTATGAAGAACATAATTATTGCCAGTGGAACATATTCTCCGAATACAAGAACGAGTCTGATAAGATCAGCAGCTATTTCTCTAACCTCTCAAGATGATATAATAATTGTATAATTCAAATCAATTAAATATTTATTTCTTACGAACTTCAGAAATAGTGAAGATAAAAATGATAGATTTCAGAAAAAAAGAGAAATTTTACTTGTTAGCTTTTCATATGAAAAAATAACCTATTTTTATTCAAAGAATTGCTATAAGAATTACGCTTTTGAAAAAGCTATCGCTTCAATACCTTGAATACCATCGACCTGACCAAAAAGTTCCTCGAGTTTATCCGTACCCCCCCATTCTGCGGGATATCGAACTCTGACTCTCGTCTTTTTCAAGCCAAATGCTACAGGCATGACCTCGTGCGTTTCGATAACGCATGAATCTGGAAGAACAGCTTCTAATTTTTTAACAAAATCGTCAAAATCAACGTCTGTATCTTCCGGTACCACATCTATAAGTGCAATAAATTCATCCCCCATATTATTACCACTCTTCTTTTATTTTCTTTTATGGACCCTCAAACTCGCACTTTAAACATTTATAAGTCTTACCCATTGATCTACATCTTTCACAGCGCCAAATCTCGACATCTCCGCATTGTGGACAAGGAAAGTGAACTGCTGCTTCAAAAGGTGCGATAGGTCGGCCACAACAAAAGCACATATTTTTTTTAAATGACATAATAGATTAAAAGTAAAATAATCTTGATATTTACGATGACTTTAAAAATTAATCATAACTTTAAATTTTTTTGATTTGAAAACGCA
>WJKD01000074.1 GCA_014729315.1 Promethearchaeota archaeon
AAGTATTTTATCGTTTTACGAAAAGTTTGAATACAATGGTCGAAATTACTCCATTAAAGATAGACGTTAGCATTAATGAACTTGAATATTCGGATTTAAAAAATGCTATATTAATGAATTTTGGCGCTCAGAAATTAGGATTATTTAAATCAAGATTCGAACAGGGAGATTATATTGCATTCGGCGCATTCCATAATAACATTTTAATTTATCTTTGCTGGATTTCACTTAAACAATTTGAAATGCCCTATAAATTGAAAATACTAACTCTAAATCATGATGAAGGGTTGCTTCTCGATGCTTATTGCCATCCGGAATATAGAGGTTTGGGTTTGCACTCTACAATGAACAAAATCAGATTGAACAAGTTGCTCGAATTAGGAAAAAAGAAAGCAGTCGGCATTGTTTTAAAAGAGAATTTACCTGCAATAAAAGTTCAGGAGAGAGCCGGATTGAAAAAATCCAGCACAATAAAATATATCAAGATCTTAAATTGGCAAAAAACTATTATAAATTAATAGCTAATAAAAAGTTAAGAAATGCACGATCTAAAAATCAAAATATACAATACGTTTGAAGATGATAAGCTTAAAAAGGATTGGCAGAAAATTTTTGAGCAAAATCACTATTTTGTGCAAAATTCGTATGAATGGTGCCAAACCTGGTGGAAATATTTTCATAATAGAAAGAGGATACTGCACATAATAACAGTAGAATCGAACGGGAATATAGTAGGAATCGCTCCCATGTTTATTTTGAGTAAACCGTTCCATAATCAACTTAAATTTATTGGGGCAGGTTTAACAGATTTTCATGAATTAATTATAATCAAAGATGAATTATATACTTCAATATTTTATTTACTTCTGAGTTATTTTAAATCTTTTGACAATTGGAACATAGTATTATTCGATCATATTAACAACGAAGCAAACGAATTCCAGCATTTTAAAAATAATAATATAAAATGTAAATTGCTCACAGAGTGTATTATCCTAAATCTAGATGGGCTCAATTGGAAACAATATCTGACGAATATTTCAAGCAAAAATTTCAGGAAATTATATAGACGAAGAAGAAATAAATTCGAACGGGAAAAAAATAAGAAGCTTGAGGTAATTAAAGATTCCAATGTTATAAGACAATATATAGATAAGCTTTTTGAGATACATGCCAGAAGGTGGGATACTGTTAATAGAGACAGTAAATTTAAGCAACCGGAAATAAGATCATTCCTTAGAGACGTTCTTTATTTACTCTCAGAAAAAAGACTTATAATTTTGTATGTTTTATTGGACGACAATAATATTGTCAGTTATCGTTTAGGATATTTAAACGACGATACTTATTTTGACTGGAATACTGGCTATGATCCGGAATATGAAATTTATGCTCCTGGTAAATTAATAACGGGTTACATTATAGAAGATTTAATTAACAATAAATTCCGCTATTTTAATTTCATGAGGGGAGGATATTATTATAAAAAGCAATGGATGGCTGAAGGGAAAGAACATGTATCTGAAAATTATCAGTTTGTATTAGGAGATAAAAGTTTAATCGGCAGAATTTCAGAATATTATTATTTGCGATTGCGTGATCATTTAAAATCAATTTTTAAAAATTTATTAAATAATAAATACATTCGATTTATTTTTAAACTTGATAAACAATGACGAGGAATTTGATATTTGATTTAAATATGAAAGATTCAGATATCTGAATGTTAAAAAATATTTATGTGGAAGTATATTAGTTAAATGAATGGAAATAGAAAAGCAAGGCAGTTTAGATGGAAATTAAAATTTTTACAAGTTTTGATGACGAAAACCTTGAAAAAGCATGGTGTCGTATATTAAACGAGAATAATTACTTCGTTCAAAATTCATTTGAATGGTGTGATACATGGTGGAAATTTTTTAAAAATGAAAATAGGTCACTCCATATTATTACAGTATTAAAAAATGGGACAATAGCTGGTATTGCACCAATGTTTTTAGAAAAAAGCATTCACATGAAGAAACTAAAATTTATTGGGTCTGGATTGACAGATTTTCATGAATTTTTGATTGATAAGGATGATGATTCTAAGCTGATAATTAAAGCAATAATCAATTATCTTTATAAATGTGAAAACTGGGATATAGCCCTACTTGAACAAGTTAATAATAAAGAAGATATTTATAAGTATTTTTCCGAAGCAGGAATATACAAGAAGAAGCAAAGTGAAATAAGTATCGTCAATATTAATGGATATTCATGGGAAGAATATTTTAAAACTGTTTCTAATCATAAATTCAGGTATGAAATTAAGAGGAGAAAAAAGAAATTAGAAAAAGAGAAAAAACCTCACTTTGAATTAATAAATAGTTCAAATTTTTCATCTGCCCATTTGGATCGCGTTTTTGATCTGCATGTCAGGCGCTGGCAGGAAGTCAATAGAAATAGCAAATTGACGATAAAGGAAATAGACTTATTCTTAAGGGAAATATTGGCTTATTGCATAATAAGCGGGAAAGCTTTATTATATCTACTCTACGACGATAAAACGTTAATATCGTACAGACTGGGATTTGTATCTGGACAAACATTTTTTGACTGGAATACAAGTTATAATCCTGAATATGCAAAATACGCTCCCGGACAATTGATAATTCGCTATGTGTTGGAAGATTTAATTAACTCTGGATTTGGATGTTTTAATTTTATGAGAGGCGATTATCAATATAAAAAGAAATGGGTGCCCGACAATGATGAACATAATTCAATTAATTTTTTATTTGCTATTGGTAAGAATTCCCTCAAAGGGAAAATACTAAGAAATTATTATTTAAAGTGGCGAGATAGTATCAAAAATAAATTCGAAGCTATCCTATCAAATAAATATACAAGATTAATATTAAAACTTGATCATCAATGAGCTATTCTTTAAAAAATTATATCCTCCTATTATTATCGATTTCGATATTTGCAATTATCCTTGGACCGTCAATAATTGAAATCGAGATGATTATAATTTTTATGATATTAATAGGTTTTATTATTGCTTATTATTATCTTAAAATGGAATCATTTCTATTTATTCTATTATATTTTATATTATATTTTGGAATTTTGCCGCGGCTCGGTATAAAAATACCTAATTTTAGTACTCTTGAATCTTACGTTCCGGAATTAATCGTTTACAGCGGACTTATTTTTGCCCTAATCGAAATTTCTAAAAAAATGAAATTTTCTTTTAATGTAAGTACAATAACCATATTTCTTTTCGTTTTAATAAATTTTTTTGTAAATGAAATCAGTCCAGTAAATTATATGAACGGTTTTAGAGTTTTATTTCGATTTTGGCCTATATTTTTTATAGCATTTTCAATTGAATGGAACAGCGAGAAGCTCAAGAAATTAATCAAATTTTTTATGATGGCTGCATTTGTTCAACTCTTATTTTCTATTTTTGAGTTTGTTCAATCAGGAGAAGTTGGCGATCACGTAGGAGGCACATTCGCGTGGCATGGAAATATACCAATGTCTTTTTTATGCATGGTTGGC
>WJKD01000821.1 GCA_014729315.1 Promethearchaeota archaeon
AGATGTTGTTGGGCTATCCTATGAGAACTAAGGACATTTATTATCTCGAAGCGTTCCCTGACGATTTAGATTTAGGAAGCATATTCTGATTCCAGAGCTATACGTAAAGCGATTGTTGAAATGCGTGACATTTACAATGAAATTAAAGACCTTACATATTGGTCCAACATTATTAAAACCGTAGAAGAGGCTGGCGAGTATCTTAAGAACACGATTTTAAAAAATAAACCCTTCCTTACGAAGCTGGAGGAGGAAGAGGGTTTCGAATATGATGGAACAATAGGACCTTTACAATTATGGGTAACGAAGCACGGTGCAGCGTTCGGTTATTCGGCATTTACTTCGTATTGCCGTAGAAATAAATGGGGGTGGTCGGAGGTCTGCGATTCGGCTAAATTAGTCGCGTTAGAGGATCAGCGCTTCCAAGATATGGGCACTTACGCCCATTGGGGTTTCGAATATTATTTACTGCAATACATCTGGAATAAATTGGAGGCACATGTGTTTTACGAGGCGCAGTGTAATATGATTCAGGACGGTAAAAGAAGAAGATTTCACCCCGACATCTCAACTCTCGTCGAAGGCAAACTTAAAGACGTTTTCGAATCCAACATTGAAGCGGTGCTGGGTCCCGAACTTAGGGTCAGAGGATTTCGGGGCGAAGCCATGAAGCAAGAATTAGCCCGCCTAAAAACGGAGATTAAACAGCTGAACTTCGACTTTTATTCGGGCTGGAGCGATCAAGACCTATTCGCTAAAACGCAAAAGGGATATCAAGGCGAGCACAAGCTCAACCTCGTCGTGCTGACCAGCAATAAAAAACCTCCCCGATTCAAACTCGATGAGATCCCAAAAGGCGAGCACGTGTTCTTTATCACAAAGTCGCAGATGTTCCGCTTGTTAGGCATGATCCCAAACGGTGTGTACGCTAAACGCTTTACCAAATATCAGTCGCTTTACGAGTATTCGTATTCCAAAGACTCGAAATTTAAGCGTCTTAGGCAATGGGCTAAGGATCTTGAGGCCAAAATGGAAGCAATTAACGAAAACGAAGAATTCGGATATCATATCAATTCCGACGGTTATCGAGAGTTTTGCGATGGTCATCCCAATGAAGATATCAAAGACCTTTACAACGATTACACTTTGCCTCCTCAAGACCAAAACCTCGGCAGAGACGACGACGAAGAAGGAGGCGATGGATTGCCCGCAAACTACGTAGGAGATTCCGATTAAAAACGAGAAAACAATCAATCATGTTAATAATAAATAATTAATTATCTTAAAGTAAAATAATAACAAAACACTTTTAGGCGATAAATATCGAGAAGGTTGTCAAATTTCGGGATGCGAAACTCCTCCAAGAAGAGGTTAACATCCTTAAGGATTTAGAAAAACAAGTCGGAAACGATTTTATCGCTGTAAAATATAATAGTAATTACAATAAGGACCAGAATCATTTTCGATTTGATATCAATAACTATCATATCGTGAAGATGGATCTCTCCCATGCTAACCTTTCCAAAATTCCCGATGCGGTTTTTAAGCTACCCCACCTCCAAGTCTTATACCTCTTCACCAACAAAATTGAGGAAGTCCCCGACTCCATCGGTAAACTCTTGTCGCTTAGACACCTTCATCTGTCGCATAACAAATTAAGTTCCCTTCCCGAGTCGTTAGGAAATTTGAGAAACCTCGAACAGCTTGATTTTGAACGCAATAAATTCACAACATTTCCCGATTGTGTTTGCAAAGTATTATCTTTACGTTTTATTTGCGCTTATGGAGACTCGCCGCGAAAGAGAAACGAGTTTACAACGCTTCCCGAATCGTTCGGAGGTCTCCTAAACCTCGAAGAGTTGAACCTAAGTAGGGTAGGATTGGAGTCATTACCAGAATCGTTCGGAAATCTTAAAAATTTGGAATACCTCAAGTTAAACAAGAACCGGCTTACCGAGCTCCCCGAATCGTTCGGCAACTTAACATCACTGGAATACCTCGAATTGAAATATAACAAGCTCGAAAAATTACCCGAATCGTTCGGAAATTTGCGTTCGCTCGAAGAGTGCAATCTCTTTAAAAATAATCTTTTCACGCTCCCGAAATCCATTGGTCAGCTAAAAAACCTCAAAACCTTAGATTTATTACAGAATCC
>WJKD01000822.1 GCA_014729315.1 Promethearchaeota archaeon
ATTCACCACCCAAACACCCGATACCGCAACACCCGGTACACAAAATACGGATTTGTCGTCATGTACCTTTTCCACAAATTCCCCGGATCCTGCGCCAATCTGTACAACCACTCAAATCCGTGCCGCAAATACGCCGGCGTCTCCTGCCGCAGCCCGGCAAACACATCAAAGCTGCCGCCCACTCCCATCATCACATTTGGTTTCAGCCGGGATTTGTTCTCATATAAAAAATACTCCTGCTTCGGCGTTCCCAGCGCCGCAAGCAGTATATTGGCATCTGTCGCATTGATTTCATCGATGATTTTATTCTGATCATCAAAATACCCATTCCGCCAGCCGGCGATCCGAATTCCCGGATAATCCACAGCCACCTTTTCCACCATCGTTTCCACGATTTCCTGCCGTGCGCCCAGAAAATAGAACCGGAAATCCTGATTCGCCGATTCCTGCAACAATGTCCGCATCAGCATGATCCCGCCAACATGCTCCACAAGCGGCGCTCCGATAATTTTCGATCCCCACACAATCGCATATTCCGGTATAATCAGCTCGCTTTCTTTCATAATTTTCGAAAGCTTTTCGTTCCGCTGCACCTGATAGATCTTGTTTGCATTAATTGGAACGATTTGCATCTTGTCCTTCGATGTAATACTCGCTTTAATTTTAGTTAAGATTTCATGAGTCGTTAAATTATCAACCAGAAAACCTAAAAAATTTATTCGTCTCTTCATTTTTTATCTTCAAGCCTATTTAAAAAATGATTAAATGCTAAATACATCCATGATTGATTCCATCGATGATAGATATTTCTATTGGTATAATATTTATTTTTTTCATAATAAAAGGAACATAGAGATTTATTATATAAATTTTCGAATGTCCATTTAATTATTGGTATGGATCTATTAAAATCATCATACTTCGATAAAAATATTATCATGCTCGCTATTGAATGAATATTTATAGGATACTTTTTTTGTGGGAAATAATTACAGACATCTTTATTTAAAATGAAATTGTCCATATAATAGCTTTTCCCCTTTAAATAGTTATCTTCGTATCCTTGCCTTGCTGCATATTGAGTCGCAAATACTTCTAAAATATATTCGGTATGAAATGAATCAATCCACTTTTGATTTTTTTCTTCTCCATAAAACCATGCTCCATTATCTTGTTGCCTACTTGCCAAAAACGAAAGACTTTTGCTAATTATATCTTCATTTTTAGCCTCCATTAGTATCTTATTTTTTTCAATTAAAAATTTTGTCACCAAAGCTGATGCATTATATATTACTTTCTTGTCACATGGTGAATAGCTAAAACAAATACCTTCAGGGAAATTTGATATATTTAGTTCCTGTATGAAAAACTTTTCAATCGATTCCAATACTTCCAAGATGATTTTATCTCGAGTCATTTCATAATACCTTAGCAAACCTGCGGCAACAAAATATGTAACAATAGCATTAGGATAATATTTAGGAAACGTTCCCCCTCGCAATGTATAATAATGCCAATTATATCCCCATGAAAAGTATGTTGAATGACTTTTAAAATTCAAAATATTTTTCATCAATTTTTTGATAAAGTAATTCGGTCTCTGATTTATCATGGCTCCTTCTAAAGCAAGCCCGAGACTTTTTGGATTTATAGATTTTTTTATAAATGCATACTTCCTGATATTAAAGGGAATTCTTTTAAAAAATTGAGTAATAATAACATTCGTTAATATATTATTAAATTTTAAAAGAAACTCTAAAGGAGAATTAAAAGCATCAAAAACAGAGTAACCCTCAAATGGATTGTTTTCATAATGTTCTATAAATTCATAGATTTCTTCAAGCATATTTTTTTAGAACATCCTGTGCAATTTCTTTTAACTTATTATTTATTAGATAATATGTTTTACCCCCTTTATTGGGTATTGAATTTTCAATAAAATATTCTGGATTTGCAAAAAACTTAATGTACAAAGCTAAAGCCAACTCTTGACATTTAAATCTTAGATCTTCAAAATCATCTCCTCTCTCAACATTAATAGATTCTTTCAGATAGATTGGGCCATTATCGACTTTGTAATCAACCTTATGAAGACAAACATCAACTCGCCGATCAACTAACATTGACCATTCAGTTGCATTCCAACCTTTTATGCAAGGTAAATTACCAAAATGGGCATTTAACACTAGCGGTACTATCTCTATAACTCGTTTACTTAATATTTGGTCTAGCGCAACAATACCAAAATCTGGTTTAATTCGATTAATTATTTCTATTGCTTTATCACTATTTACATTAGATGTTTTGAAATATTTGATCCCATTATATTTTAAAAATGAAACAGTTCTTATATTATCTTCAGTAGTACCCCGATAATATCTTTTCTTTATATCAGTATTATACTTTCTTCTCAAGTATGCTTGTAGGTGGCTCCAAATTGATTTTTTGCCAAATAAAACAAAAACTTCGTAATTATCACATAGCGATGAAATAAGATCCTTTTTCCACTTTTTATTATCAACAAGCGGATAATTAGTCATTAATAGAATTTTCATACGATTCCAATACCTTCATTTTTAATAAAAGCGCATCGATAAAAAATTTTGTAGCCCAATTTGGCAACTGCATCGGCGCATATCGACCATAGATTGGAAATGATCCGGGGATAGCTCCATTATAATCCTTAAATCTCGCATTTAATACTTGATGCGATTTAACATCATCTATTAAATGTAATGCGGTGTTCAAGTATCTAAGATCATTGTTTAATTGGTATGTTTTTAAAAGAACAATTGCCAATTGAGCATATCCCGTTAAACATATATGCTTGGAAACATTTTTCCATTTTCGATCAATATCACAACCCAATTTTCTATGAATGCCATATTTTAATATTATTCGCTCTGTTGCCAATTGAACGCAATCTAAATATTTTTGATTTTTAGTAAGCAAATGTGATTCTAGCAACCCCCTCAATACATATCCTACTGTATGTGTATTTGCATAGCTATCTTTATAAAATGAATTATTTTCAAAATAGCCATTATTTATCTGTTGCTCAAGTGTCCATTCGATATTCTCTAGAGCTGAATTAACAATTTTATCGTCACTCCTTAATAATCCAAATTTTAAAAGAGCCCAGGCAACCCTAACATTATACGAATGGACTATATCGCTATGCAAGTATTTGACAAAGCATCCATTACTGTCCATACATGATATTAAAAAATCAGACGCTTTTTTACAAGCTTTTTCATATTTGTCCTCGGTAGTCATTTCAAATAAATAGGTGAGACCTAACAAAATTTGTCCAGTATTGAATACTATAGGACTATCTTTATAGCCAAGTTCTCTACCTACAAATCCACCGTCTTCCCTTTGAATTGAAATCTCCCAGTCTCCAATATCTTTGGCTAACTCTAAGTACAACGGATTATTATAATGTTTAAACAAATCTAATAATGTCAAAATGATATAACCACTTGTCTCTGGATAAGGACGCATCCAACCCCTGAAAAAATTATATGCTTTTAATGATCCGTTGTGATTTGATTTTTCGATAGTCATAGTTAACCATTTTACTGCTGCATCAAGATGAACTTCGTCACTTAGTAATTTATGTTTAAAACCTATTACTGCCTCTAAATTATGTTTAAAAACATCCCTCAGAACTCGATAAATAAAATAATAGCGCATTATATAACTCCACTTATATGCTAGATTAAATTTATAATATACCATCAGGTTTTATTTGGGATTATAATATAGCCATATGAATACTCTGGATTACTGACTGCAATCACTGCTTTTATCTTGGATCAGCCAATCAAAAGCTTCCAGAATTTGATAGTCTAAAACCGGGTAAGCTGCTTCAATGCAAGGACTGCAGTGTGCACTGACATATGATTCGAAGCGTATGGACTGTTCAAATATCATACGATTCTTAGCATCG
Source organism: Promethearchaeota archaeon (assembly GCA_014729315.1). The sequence goes on from WJKD01000822.1 coordinate 3,953, forward strand.
GTATTGACTTTGCTTTTTGTCTATTTGCTTTCCATCAAATCATTTACTTAAAAGATTAATTGATGCTACCATTAATACCGTGAAATGCAAATTCATAGACTTGTTTGAAAATCTTTAAACCATTTTGATAGCTGTAAAAATCTTTAATCTTTTCCATATTATTCAATTTCATTTTTTTCAGTAATTTTGCATTATCATGCAATAGCGATATTTTAGCAACCATTTCTTCTATTTTATCGCTCGAAATTAAAAAACCATTCTCCAGATCTTTTATAATACTAGGTAAAGCTCCAACTGGACTTGCTACTATTGAACAACCATATTGCATTGCTTCCAAAATTGAATAAGGAAATGCCTCCGCGTATGAGGGCAATAGAAATACATCAGCCGATTCAAAATGTCTGAATTTATCCAGTCCATCTAAAACGCCGTAGAATTTTATATTCTTTATATTTTTCTTTTTTACTAATGCTTTTAATTTTTTTTCCTCACTTCCTCCACCAACGAATTTTAAAAAATAATTGCCGTCTTCTCGAAGCAAATTTTCAAAAACTTGCAATATTTCATACACTCCTTTTTCTTTTTCAATCCGGCTACAGAAAAGAATAATAAACTTCCCTTTCCTTTCTTTTATTGTCTTAAGAGCGCCGTTAGAATTCTTATTTACATAATTCGAGACAAAATAAATTGTTTTATCTTGTATCAAGTCATGCAATTCATCATATTGTAATTTTGTTAAAAATAAAACTACATCAGAATTATTAAATAAATGTTTAGCTAAAATCTTCACAATTACCAGTTGGCGACCGGTAATTCGGCTTAAATATCCACCATGAATTTGCAAAACCACCTTCTTGCGAAAAATCTTCGAGAAAAAAGCCAAAGAAGAATCCCTTATAAATGATTTTAAATCTACTGATGCGTTAATATGAACAATATCTATTTTTTTTGTTGCCAAAATACTGACAAGTCGCAATATCTTAGAGATACCAATAAACGTTTTCTTAGCCCAACCTTGATTATCATGTGGATTTGTTATTTGAAAATGATGCAATTTGAAGTCCTCTTCATTTTCAAAAATATCAAGTATATTTTTAATGTGTCGCTGGACTCCTCCGCTTATTCGTTGTATATCTGGACCAGCAAGTAATATGTTAATCATATTATTTATAAAGATTTTTATTTTCAATTGACTGCGACAAACTATACCGTAGCTTCACCGCGACTCCCGAAAAGATCCAGATTATGGCTGAAAAAACAGGAGAGGATAAAGTTGGGCTATAGAATGATAAAAGTATCATATAAATTAATAGTAAACGATAGAGATAAAAATAAAACTCATATTCTGGTGTGGTGTTTTTTAAAGCTTTTATATATCTATATATTTTGAAAAATAAGAAAATTATAATAATAAATCCAATTACACCAATCTCAATCAAAATTTTAGGAATTTGCGTCTTCGCTATATTGTCACCATAACTATCTGAAAAAGCATTCTCCGCAAAGCTTCCTTTTGATAGTGTCGCGCCAATTCCATATCCAAAAATACTTCTTAAAAATGATTCACTCATTAAATACGCTGCAATCCGTATCGAATCATATCTGCCGACAACATTATATTTTTGGTAACCACTTTCATATTGAAGAACCCTTTCATAATCCATAAAACTAGTAATTACGTTACGATCTCGCCCAGCAGCTAACATATATTTATCATGTACTCGCATCGAAATAGTTAAAATCAATACTAATAATCCCAGGCTGAGTACTTTGTATCCAAAATTTATTTTTCCAAATTTTGATCGATTCAATATCAAAAATACAATAAACACAAAAGATGTAATAAAAATAAATCCTCTGACTGATCCTAATGTTGGGGGCATTAAAAATAAAAGTGTATATATAGCTGTCCTTAAAATTGATATTTCTTTCATATACCACTTTGTCCAGGTAATCGAAATGCCAACCA
>WJKD01000823.1 GCA_014729315.1 Promethearchaeota archaeon
AAATCTTATAAAACACTTTACAATAAAAATGAAACTATTAATGACTATTAATAGTCATTAATAGTTTCATTTTTATTGTAAAGTGTTTTATAAGATTTTTATTGAATTAAATTGTTTTGATTTGTTCATTTAAGCTCAACCTTTTCAACTCTCTTAAATCTCATTTAAATCTTTAGTTAAAATACGGGCGATTCTCTCAAAAATAATTTCTACATTATCACCCGTTTTAGCGGAACATTCAAAATAATCTTTGAATTTAAATTGATCTACAATGTTTAACGCGTATTCTCGGTCGACTGATCGTTTATCTTTTAAATCGAGTTTTCCACCAACCATGATCATAGGAATATCTTCTTGGTCTGTAGCTTCTGCGTTATCCTTAAAAATATTCAGCCATTCTTGTACATTCTTTAAACTCGCCATTCTTGTAAGATCAAACATAAATATGCCCCCCGCAGCTCCGCGAGCGTATCTTGGAAGAAGAAATCTGAATCTTTCTTCTCCGGCAAAATCCCATATCTGTAATTCAACTATTATGTCATCTATTTCTAATTTTTTAAGTAAAAAATCAACTCCTATTGTCATAGTCGAGCCTTCTTTAAATAAACCTGTTAAATAACGATTTACTAAACAGGTCTTTCCAACTCCTCCTTGCCCAAATATACATACTTTAAAAAGTGCGTCCTTCATTTTGTCTCATTATTTTATTTTAAAACGATTAAATTAAGTATTAAGTAATGTTCTTTTACTTCTCATATTTTAATTAATCTTTAGCTCTCTGTTACTTTTAAAACAATTAAGAAATAAATATTCTTTTAATGTTTAGGTTTAATGGTAGGTAAGATGTGTCTAATTAAAAAGATTAAGTCGATGAGTTATAAATAGGCGTTTAAAAATTATTAATGTTGCATTAGATATGCAATTAAGGTAATTAAAATTAAAAATGGGGGAGATTTTTAATATAAAAATCTATGTCTTCCTTATAGGATAAATAATCTTTTATTTTATGTTTTTGAATCCATTTAGCAATTGGATTTTCGGGATCAATTAGATTTAAATCCGATGTCTCAGAAGAAAAAAGGAACATATGAATTTTTTTTTTCACGACCAATCCTTTCGATTTTATTTTCTTACGAACATAGAATCCAAGGCCTTTGATTAGTTGAATATCAGAAATACCTGTTTCTTCGTATATTTCCCTTTTTGCCGCCTCTAGCGGAGTTTCTCCTTGTTCGACATGCCCTTTGGGAAAAGTCCAGGATTTCCCTTTATTGCTTACTATTGCTACTTTTTCACCGCCCAAGATTATTCCACCGGCGCTTTCTGAGAGTTTTAATTCCATAATTCAACATTCACTTAATCGGAAAGTCTGCATTTCATTATATATAAAAATTATATAATAAAGATTAATTAATTATTTAAATTGATAATTTAATTTCTTTTTTTCAATTCGTCCATGGTCTGAGAGTATTTTAACCAGCATCTCTCTCTCTTCTTTATAAGATTCTGTCAATTCTATAGTAAAGAGAAGCTTATACGAATCTTTAATTTCAATCCAATGAAGATGCTTAAAAATTTTTAAGAGAGAGAGTTTGAAATTATATTGGTTTTTTCTTTCTGTAAGATCGTCAATCACCGAGTTTATCCATATGATTGCTAAATTCTTATCTTTAAAAGTTATAATATTGTTGTATATTTCAGCCATACGAATCCATAAATGTATCGATTCATCGTTGATTAATCTTGCCTCGTTTAAGAAAAAATCAAGATTTTTTTCAATTAGAACATTCTTGTCTTGAAGTGTTTTTTTCTTCTCATTAAAGATCGGAGTCTCAACAAAAATCAGCCTTGCATAATTTTTATCGTAAATGTAATCTTTTACTTTAAGCCCAAACAGACTCATAAGTGCGATTATTGCCTTAAGATGTTCGTGATGGATATTTGCATAATAACCTTCATACATAAAATGGAACTCGTCGTTGATGATTTCCGCGGTCATGGCTCGAGTTAATTTATTAACTTTTAAATATTTTTCAAATCTATCGTATACTTTTTTAACATCAGCGAGCGTAAAGGAATATTCTTCTCTGAACCGGTCATAAAATTGATATATTGAGGAAAAAAGGTCTTCGATGCCTCCTTTATAATATTTATTTAACTTCACAACATTCTCATAAAAAGGAATAAAAGCCCTAAATGTATTTTTATCGTAAAAATTAAGAATGTCGAAATCGGGTAAATTCTCCAGATCTTTTAGATTTTTACCAGAATCAAGAATTTCAAGTATATTATACAGAACATAATTATAAAACGAAGATATACTACTATATATTTCGTCTTCTGGATTAGTTTCTCTTTTCTTTTTTATATACTCCTTAATGCGATTTTTTAAATAAGGTGAAATCGAAATATTTTGTGTTTTTGTGCGTTTTTTTTCTAAAATATTTATTCTTACCATACTTACATTATCTTCCTCCTAATAATCTTCATTTCAGTTGAAGTTTCTTTTGAATTGGCACGATTGATCCAATGCTTTTAATGCCTTTTTCAATAATACTTCGCTCTACTTTAGAGTTTTCTGGTAGTGAAATTTCAAAAATTAACTCTTCTTTATCATAAATCGTAATCCAATGCAAAGATTCGAATAATTTAAGAATTGATCTTTTTAAATCTTTATTCGAAGCTATTTTTCTTATTTCTTTAATGATAGAATTAACGAATTGAGATCCCGATGCTTTTTGTTTAAATGACACGTATAAATCGTCCTTACTGCTTAAATCAATCCAGAGATGAGCTTCATCGTCATTGACTATGTAGTAATAATTTAAAAAATAAGACATATTGGATCTCAAAATTTCAGTAAATTTGGACTTATCTGGTTTTAGCCCAAAATTTTTTAGGTGGTTCTTATCGATCTCAAACCAGATTTTGGTATAGTTTTGGTATTTATCCAGTTTGGTTATTTTTAATCCTAAAAAACTGGCGATGGTGATGATTACTTTCGTATGTTCATGATGAATATTTTGCCGGTAACCCTCGTATTCTGCAATTAATTGAGTTCCTTTAATATCAAAATTGATTTGCTTAGTTATAGTTTTATTTCCTACGAGTTTATATATTTTTTTAGCCATTTTTGGAAGTTTATTAAGATTTGACTTGTCTTGAGAGAGAATATATCTTATTAGTTTATCTATCATCTCGGTAAAAGTAATTAAATTCTCATATCGATATCTATTTAATTCTATTGCCCATTCATATAAAGGAATAAACGCTTGAAACATATTTCTTTGAAAAAATGATGTGGATGCAGTCTGATTAAAGTTTTCCAAATCCTTCACACTTTTCCCCTTATTTAATATCTTTAATACCGTTTCTATAGCAAAAGTGCAAAAGGAAGATACGCTTTGAAATTTCTCGTCCTTTGGATCGTTATCGTGTCGTTCTTTTACAAATCTCTTAAGCAAATCTTTCAAATATGGTGAAATAGATATGTTTTGAGATGCTATCTTTTTTTTTGATAAATTTCTTTTAGTTGTCATTGTAATTCAATCATAATACATAATTGGATCTGTCATATACGAACTAAAGCCAAAATGCTAAAGATATAAAATACACCCGTATATTTAATAATTTTCTTAAAAAATTATTGTTAATCTTCGTCTTCTTTAAAAATCTTACCTTACTTGAATTCTTTTTAGCACGAATCAAAATCTTTCGAAATTAACAGATATCATTTTTGATGAAGTGTCTGTCAAAAATGTATTTATATCAAATATAATTCAATTATATCGAAGAAAAAGCATAATTTTCCGAAGTATACGGCATCATGATAAGAATGATCGCCAAAATTAGGAGTAATGAATCTGAATTATGGAAAATAGCACCTCCAAATTATAAATGAATTAATACGGACTAAGTGTATGAATAAGCGCGTTCCAAGATTCCTAACCGAAAAGAAGGAAGAGTCAGAAGAAAAGCTGGATGAATTTGCTGACCCTTTAACTACAATATTATTAGGAAGTTCTTTTATGCTTGATAAATACGAGAATATATTGAGTGATCAAATAATTGAAATCTTGAGGGGCATTCTAATTAAAGGCGAGCAAATTAAAGCGATATTGGAAAATTTTAACGTTAAAATTATGCTCAAAAAGGCGAATCTGTTCGACACAAACCAAAGAAACCAAGAAAAAAGACAGCTTAATTTTTAGGGTGTGGCAGGTAATTTCACTTTCTCTTCTTTAAAACGAAGTAGGGTGAAATTCTTATATTTTATTAAGATAAAGATATTTTTTTACTGGCCTAAATTTTCCCGATAGTTTTTTAAAAAATAATAATAGAAAATTCTTGCATTTTTAATTGACTCAATTTGAATAAATTCGTTCGGGGCGTGTGCGTACCCTCCAATCCCCAAACCTCCTGTTATAAAATTAATAGAATTCAATTCATCTACGATTTTACTCAAAGGGGCTGCAGCTGCGCTCATGGGCCATATCTCCAACGGAATACGAAGCATTTTACTAGCTTCTATAAAACTTTTCACTAAAATCGATTTCGGACTAACTCTGAATCCCTCGTAACTAGTATTTTTAGTTATTTCAATGTGAGAATTTCCCTTGTTAGAGTAATCTGAAACCTTTTCTTCTATTTCATTAAAAATATTATCGCTTTTAATATCATGGGCAAATCTTATATCAATTTTGCACATTGCTTCGTTGGGAACGGTATTCTTGATTCCGCTTCCAAGAAAACCCGATTTTAAGCTCGAAATATTAAACGTAGGATTGTATAGATATTCTCTAAAGAGTTTTTTAACTGTTTTATCCCGAGTTTCAGAAATACCTGCCTTATTTTTAATAAGTTCTATATCAATTTTCCCCGTTAAATCGTTAAGAATATCGATTTCCTCATCAGATGGTTGATAATCTTGGTTAAAACAATTAAGTAAATACTTTCCGTTAGAATAAATTCGGTTTAGGACACTAACAAGATCGTAAGCGGGATTAGGTATCATCGAACTGAAAGACGAGTGGACTTCTTGGTTTCCAGAAAAAATTTTTAAAGAAAAAGAGAGGATTCCTTTATATCCCAGTTTTATAACCGAAGTTCCTTCTAGGTTTTGTTTAGCAGCGGGATAATATACATCAACGCAATTCTCAAAGCGATCTTTTTTAGTTTTTAAAAAATTCAATAAGGTTGGCGAGCCGATTTCCTCCTCTCCATCAAATAATAAGGTTAATGATATAGGCAGTTGATCATATTTTTTCAGGTATTTAATTAGACTCAAAAAACATAACAAAGGCGTCTTGGAATTATAGGCGCCTCGAGCGATTATACAAGAACCTAAACGGTCTAATGGAGGCGTTAAAGTCTTAACTTCGGCTCCAAAGGGTTCAGAAATCCAGTCTTCAGGCTTATCTATTGGTTGTGTATCGTACATCATGTATATAAGAAGACTTTGTTTAGTTGGACCAGCTACATCAGCAAGTATCATTGGATTATGAACGCCTTCTACGATTTTGATATGTTCAGCAATGTCCTTGATGTAGTCAATTATGAATTCCTTTGCTTGCAACACGCCCTCTTGATTGAGTGTATTGCTTTTAATCTTTAAGAATGGACTTAATTCTTGAAGAATAAAGCGATTTTCGTTTTTTTTAATTTTCTGAATGAGTTCTTGATTTATCTTCATTTTCTTCTTATTATACAAAAAATTAAAAGCTATTAATAAAATAATCAAGTTAATTATTATTTTTTATTCGTGAGTAATATATGGTGA
>WJKD01000824.1 GCA_014729315.1 Promethearchaeota archaeon
AAATAAAGTGTCTCCCGTAAACATGTAATATTGAAAGGGTTCGTATATACAGATGCTGCCAGAAGTATGTCCTGGTGTTTCAATTATTTTAAGAGTTACATTTCCTAAATCGATGATGTTCCGATCTTCTAACCATATGTCGACTTTGAGATCGGTCAAATCAACGCCCCATTTCTTTCCTTTAGTAATTAATTCGTCAGATTGTTTAATCTTTACTGCTGCCCAACGGTGAGCCGCAATTGGACAGTAAAAATAAGCATTAGAACTTATATGATCAAAATGTTCGTGTGTATTAATGACTAAATCGATATCCTCCACCCGTAACCCGATTTCTGTGGTTAACAAGTAATTAAAACTGTTAAATTTCGTGATTATTCCCGTATCAATGAGCACATTTAAGTCCTCACCAACAATCATAAAAATATGACACCCTGCACCCCTACTTAAAAACTGATACACATTAGGTTTAATAAGATTGAGAGTGTAACCGTCGCGCTTTCCGTAAAGGTCGTCTTCCTTTATAAGCCGTGGTTTAAACCTAACTTTCGACTTTCCTTCGGACATTATAATATCTTATCTTATAATTATTATTTATATAAACTGAAGCTAAATAAAATTATAGATCCTCTTAGTCGTGTTAAATTAATAATTTCTAGGATTCCTAGCAATGCCTATTAGGAGATTTTTATTATTAACATAATTATGGCGATCTAATTAATTAATCGTGAATTTAACAAGGAAACATCTACTTAAAAGGATTTTTAATACCGCTTAATTAACTTTAGTTTTGATAGACCCAGCTAACTCAAATACTAATTTGCTATCGCTTTAAGTTATTTTTACTAATCTTTGGTATATTAACTCCCGGAGCATTTTTTTTAATGTAGTCTAAAGACTCGAACGCTTGATTATATCCAAGTTCAAATACCACAGGTCCATCGAAATCATAGTCATTCATCGATTTCAAAAATTTTGGAGGGAAATCATTCCCTCTTCCGAGAGCTACATGATCTGGAGGAGAATAGAAATCGTTATAATCTTGAAGATGTATTTCTGAGCAGATGTCCGCGTATTTATCGAAAGTTTCCATTAAATCTAAATCACCCGAAAAACCACCTAAAAGATGTGCGGTATCTAAGCATAGCTTAGTTCCTCTTATTTTCTCAATAATTTTAATCGTATATTCGAATGGGAACTCAATATTTTCAATTGCAATCTTTTTTTTGTCAATCTTGGTAGCTTTTAGCAGTTTCTTTATGCTCTGAATGGCGTAATTAGTAAAGAGGGATACAATAACTTTTTTGTATCTTGGCTCAATATCGAAGCCTAGGATATCTGCTGTTAGCGAGCCAGTAGGATGCAATACGAATACCTCAATATGGGGTTCCAAAAATTTAAATATTTTATAGGAATCGATATAACTTTGTACGCTCGCTTCCCTTACGAATTTATTAGGAGACGACAACTCTACACTCCATATGGGAAAATGAGCGGAAAAGGTAATGTCGTGTTCTTTTTTAAGTTTCAAAATTCTTTCCTTCTCCTCTTCGTCAACTCGAATAGGAAGCACTTGGAATAAATCGAGAGTTATTTCGCAATGCTCAAATCCTATATCAATTACTTCTTTAATCACATCTGAAAATCGAAATTCAGTGAGCCCTTCCAAGCCTTTCCCATTTTTAAAGATAACGCCTAAATTTTCCGCTTCTAAAGGTGTAATTCCAAACCGCATCGTCTATATCCAAAAAATTCATTATTACAAGTTAATAATGTGAATGATCCTTTATTTAAAAGGGAACTATTTTAAAATTAATTGACATACAAAAAACGAAGTTAAAGTTTTTAACGGAAAAATTACGTATTAATTATTAGAGAAAATTTTAGATCTTTTAAGACAAATTTGCTCTCATCTTAATGCATAGTAAAAAATTATAAATAGCGTCAGTGTCACTATAAATATTACTGACTTTAATATTTACATTCATTAATAATAAATCAAAATTACCGTTTAATAAAGGAAAATTTAATGGCTGGTAAAGAATTAGTACTCACTTGTCCAATTTGCCAAAAAGAAAAGGCAATTCAAGTTCCAGATTCTGTTTTTGCCCAGAAAAAGTTTGGAACGATTAAGATTCAAGTCCCAATAGGCGCTGTTTGTCCAGATCACCAATTTATTGTATTCGTTGACTCTAAAGGTATTATCCGAGGGTACGAAAAGATTGACATTCAGATGAGCATGCCCACA
>WJKD01000825.1 GCA_014729315.1 Promethearchaeota archaeon
AAAAAGTGATATTATGGGAAAAATGAACATTAAAAGTATAATGGTTATTACCTTTCTCGTTGTATCGACAATTTCCATACCGATGATGGCGTACGGGCAACAACAAAGAGAAGAGGATTTTGACGAGGACGAAGGTCAAGCTGGCGCGTTTCAAGACTTTCGAGGAGGATTTGGCGGAGTGTTTAGCGAAAACATGGGTTACGGAGGAGATTTGATTGGTTCCTTGTTTGAAATGCTTCTTTTAGACGGTTTAGATCTCGAAGACCACGAAACCTTAGAAAGCGTGTATGTTTTAAGCGCAAGTAAGGAAGAGGAGTATAGCGGAAATTACGATTTTGAAAAAGAAGAAGATACGGTTGACATTCATTATCTTCCTCAAAGAGATGAAGAAAACAATACCAACTGGCAAAGAATACCAGATGGGAAAAACGATTATAATGTAACAGATACTATCAATGAATATGCCTATTGTAAGGTTGAAAAAGAAGGCGGATTTCACTACAATCTTACTATTGGCGCTGCCTTGACCTTAATTATCTGGGATTACGATAAATCCTTTATAGAAGCAGCTCAAAAAGTATTAGATTGGGCTGGAAAATTTAGAGAAGCAGAAGATGATGACGAAGTAACTCAAGAATTAATTACAGAGGGAATTCAAGTCCTTTCATGGATATTAATTCACATTAACGACATCTTTACTGGAGATGAGTTATTTGTTTTTAATCCAATTGTGTGGCAAAAATTGAGGATCGATCCATGGAATGCTTCAGAGGGAGATCCTGAAGATTTTGGTCTCACTAAGACTTGGTATGACTTTGGACCAGACGGAAAAGCTTTTAATGCGGATGACGTAGATTTAACAGCGACTAATCCTGGGTTATTGTGGTATTGGAATCAGACTGCTAAAAGGTTAAAGGATAGCACCATGGAATGGCTATTAACAGAAACCAGTGAAAAGGATGTTGCTGAAACCATCTGGACCCAATTTTCGTTTGATCTCGCTCAATTATGGATGAAAAAATTCTATATTGAAATAGATTTTAGCGAATTGGATGAAGATGGGTTTGAAGATATGGAAAAAGCATTTGGAGGATGCGAGATAGAATTTTATTTATTCACTCATCATTTAGCAGGTGCTTTCTTATATGATGATGCTGATTTAAGCGAAGATATTACTGTTGAATACGAGGTCGTTAAAAACGAAACTACTGGAGATCCAATAATGATTAATGGAACAGTTGTAGAAGTTCCAACCTCAGATGAAATTACCCATCAACTAATCCTTGGAACAGTAGATAACTTTGACTTTTCAGAACCCAAAATTGATGACGATGGAGATTCTATTTCATGGGGTCTCACTTTAGAAGAACCTACTATATCGGCGGTTCCTGTTGGTGTCGATTTAAACTCTTATCTCGGAGCACCAAAAGAAGAATTGGATGATATTTATTTTGGATTGGAATTCATCACAGAGATCGAAGAACCAAACGATGAGGGAGAAATAGAAGCGTCAGGAGAGGTCAAGTTAGATACGAATTGGGCACCATGGAACGATGGGAACGGTCCAAATAATCAAAAAGTCGTGGACGATGAATTAGACATGGCTATTATATATGCGTCAAGTATGCTCCACTTCGAGTTAGAGATGGATAAAGACGACGATCCAGACGATCCTGAGACAAAGGGGGTTGAAAAAGATCAACATACTCTGAAAATAGGAAATTATCTCGATGATGATGACGACAATCTCGATTTTGTTGATATAGCCGGACCAGGTTATTATATTGGAAATTCGACAACAGATAGAGTATTAGATCAAGCAACTACTAGTACAATTGATGTTGCTTTATGGGAAGGTACACATGAAGAAAAGAAATACGCGAAGGACGAAGATGGAGAATACGAAGAAGAAAACGCAGATGAAGAATTTTCAGGGGATGTTAACGCACGTGCGGAATGGAGTCTCTATTTATACGCTGTTTGCTATCCGGAGTTCAACGGAACTGGTCGAGGTATTTGGCACGATCCTACGTTCAGCGTCTACATGGTGTTTACTCCCGAATCTGCCGGATTCTGGGCCTTGATCCTCTTAATCGCCGGAATCGGGTTAGCGGGCGTCGCAACGATTCTGATCAAACGAAGAAAGGATAAGATGTATTAACTCTAAAATTTTTTTACTTTTTTTTCATTTTTGTTTAAATTTTTTTAAAATTCTTATAAAGATGAATTTATATTCTAAATGTCATGGTCCATTCTAATTGTTAAACAAGTTTTTATTCTAAAAGAAAGACCAAATTTTATCTATAACATATTTTCTCTAATAGAAGTAAAACCAAATTTATGAAATTCGCGTACATTTCTTTTGCGGTTATACAAATTGCATAGTTATGTCAATTCATAAATAACGATTTTTATTTGGATTCTCATAAAAAGATATTTATTTTTAATTTAATTAACAGTCACTAACTACAATATATAATAAAAAAAATAAACGAGGGAATTTAATTGCCAATAAAAAAAGATGACGACTATAAAGTAAACGAAAATAAACGATGGTTTCAAAAATGGTGGCCCGAAAATGTTCCTAAGAACATCGACTTACCAGAAAAAACGCTTAACGAGATGTTAGACGAACAAGTAGATAAATTTGGGGACGAGAACATTATGTGGTTCTTAGAGACGTGGATGACCTATAAAGAGTTTCAGGATAAAGTAAAACGATTTGCGACGGCTTTACATAATTTAGGTGTCAAAAAAGGCGATGTTGTCGCAATGCACCTACCGAATTGCTTTCAATACATTATTGGATATTACGCGATCACCAGATTAGGAGCTATCTCTACTGGAATCAATCCGACATACCAACCGATGGAGATCCTCCATCAATTAGATATTACGAAACCGAAAGTATTGATCGTATTAGACGCATTATACGAGCCTTACATTAAACCAATAAT
>WJKD01000826.1 GCA_014729315.1 Promethearchaeota archaeon
CCCCATTATTATTCAATTATTAGGACTTGGAACCGTTGAAGGGCTTATAATAAGACATTTAGCACCTATCTCAGCAGATGCTATCCTCGATAAATTACCCATTGTTTTGAGAGGAAGATTTAGTATTGGTTCGAAGAAGTATTGGATATTCCCCAACCTTGGAATTAGGAAAGGAGCGAATACGAGAGCCGCAAGGAAAGTAGAAAAAAACGATATCCTTTATAATCCGAAAACTGATGAACTTGTTTTAATATTCGAAGAGTTAGAAATGCCGAATAAAGTAAATAGAGTAGGAAAAGTATCAAAAAATGTTCAATTATTTACGAAAGCAAGAAATGGAATGAACGCTAAAATATTTAAGAAAAACCAATAGTTTTGGTTAAAATTATAAATTGTAAATCATAAAAATGGCCGTATCAAGATCATTAGTTTTTGTATTCTTGCTTTTTTACGTGAGTATTTTTATTTATTTATTTTTATTTTTCTTCATTCCCGATGTCCAAAGAGCAATAATCCAAGGTAGAAATGATTTAACAAATATTACCGAGGGTTCAAACTACATATGGGCCTTAATAATATCATTTGTTATTTGTTTACTTGGAAGTGCTTCTATAGGCTTTCCTGTTCCTTTTCCTTTTGTTCTTTTCTCTCTGTCTAATTCCATTTTACGAAGATATGCTGGCGAACTTACGGCTATGTTCTGGGCTGAACTGTTCGGAATTGCGATAGTTGGAGGCCTTGGAAGTATACTGGGAGAATATACGAGTTATATGGTGGGTAAGGGGGCTAGAGAAATTGCAGAAAAAGTTGAATCTGAAGTAGTAAATAATGTAAAAGGTTTTGGAAGACTTGTTTTGAACAATCCCACTAGGACATCTCTTTATATTTTTCTTGCAGCTGCAACTCCTGTCCCCGATGATGCACTTATGCTGAGCTTAGGAATGCTCGGAAAAGAAATGGGTTCTGAAAAATATCCTTTTCGAAAGATTATTTTACCCGGTTGGCTCGGTAAAAATATAACTACTATATCTTATTGTCTATTGCCGTTATTGATTGAATTCGGATTTTTTCTTTCGGGAACTCAATCCAACGACGTATCAAGTATTATCAGCGAAGCAATAATGCTACTCGTGACGCTAACGATTATGTTCTTCATCTTAGCATTTAATTGGAACCGATATCTTGAAAATCGTATAAAAAAGCGTACTTCCGCGTCAGAAGATAAATCAAATTCTTAAGCGAAACAATAACCCTTAATCTATTAATCGTGGTTGTTATTGTTCAAGCAGTTTTTGCACACGAAGACTACTTTCTTTTTTTTTTCTGCGCTTTCGTCGTAATATACTCGGCGATAGATGTAGTTTTTACATATTTCACATACAGCTGTTGTTCTATCTTCTTGAATTAATGGTCCTAACTTTTCAAACGTCATATATATTTTTAGGTATAAGTTTTTGTTTTTAATCTGATCTCGATTTGAGAAACAATATCTTTATTATTTTGTCTGTTATTTTGCTTTCTTCTATTGCGCCCTCTGCTTTTATAAAAAAACGGTCGACTTCCTAAGGATACATTATCTATTTCAATTCCCGGGTAGAGGCGTTGTTTGAGAATTTCCGCAATCTCCACAGCAGTTGATATTTCTTGCCCTTCACCTTTAATCAAAAGAGACTTCTGTCCACCAGAAAAAGCAAAGATGGCGTCTTTGATGATGCGATCACGATCTCGTCTATTCTTTATGTAAATAACTTCATTATTCATGAAAAATCAAAATCACTACAAGTTATTGTATTTATTGTAAAAGAAGGTTCATTTAATGATTATGCTTTACTCAATTTAAAATTTGAGTTCTAGTTAAATAATGGTTTTAAGCTATTTAAACTTACTACTTACTTGCTTAATCAATTTGAATTTTCTCTTATAAAATATATGAAAGAGCCGCGATAAATAATAGAATATAATGAATGTTAATAATGAAAAATTTTTATTTTCGCAATTTTTATCTTATCTATATAAGAGAAAATTAATGGATTCTTATTTTTTGATTAGGAGATATCAATTAAAAAAATTCAAGGAGAAAAAATGGATGTAATTGGCTTTTGTGGTCTCCCAGGAGCGGGAAAATCTACTGCAATAGAATCTATAAAAGATTTAGGGGAAGTAGTAACTATGGGAGATGTTATAAGGAAAGAAGCAAAAAAAAGAAATCTAGCACCTACCGATAAAATATTAGGTAAAATAGGGAAAGAATTACGTGAAGAATTTGGATCAGATATAATTGCTAAAAAATGTGTCTTGTACATCGAAAATTTGAAATCAGATGTCATATTTGTAGATGGCGTTCGTTCTGTTGAAGAATGTAAAGTTTTTAGGAAAAGATGGGAATTTCCATTGATCTTAATCCGGATGGACGATTCAAAAAGATATAAGAATCTCTCTCAAAGAGGAAGGAAAGACGATCCTGAAAGTCTAGAGGATCTTCGGGTTAGAGACCAAAGAGAAATAGAGTATGGTTTGTCTGAGTTAGTCAAAATTGTAGATTATACAATCTTAAATGATTCTACAATCGAAGAATTAAAAAAGAACACAAGAGAATTTGTGCTTAAGCTGATTGAATAACGATTAAACAATTATTTCAAATAATCTGCTATTGCTTTTACCAGAGATACTTTAGCTGCCTCGTTATCGATTGAATCCGTGCCTACAATAAGCTCTGCTCCTGCATTAAGAATCCGGAACTTTGCCTGTTCTAATAACAATGCGTGGGTTGCAGCTGCTACTATTCTTTTTGCTCCGCTTTCTCTGGCAATTTTTATAGCATTAGCCATCGTTCCACCTGTAGCAATAATATCGTCTGCTATTACTACATTTTTGTTCTCAAGCCTTAACGAACCTTTCATACTGATCTCGCCGGTTTTCACGTCTCTTTTTTTCTCGAAAAAATCAACGGGAACATCGTCTCCAAAATGTTTAGCAAACTGCTTTGATCTTTCTACCGCTCCTTCATCTGGTGAAACGACAACAATATTTTCCAAACCTAACGATTTGATATAATCCGCTAAAAGCTTCATTGAATCAATATTTACAACTTTATTGCATATAAGTTCTTTAAGCACCTCTGGAGCGTGGACATCGACGACATATAATTCGTCTATTCTCATGCTATCGATGATCCTTAAAACAACATCTGCAAATGCGCACTCTCCAGGTCTAAAAATCTTATCTTGTCTCGCGTATGCCAAGTACGGAACCACCACCACCACCTTTGATGCGCCCATTCGTTTAACAGCGTCAATCATCATAAAAAGCTCAAAAAGTCTCGAATTTTGATCTCTTGTTGCGCTGGGACCGGTGGATTGAACAATAATAATTTCATTTCCTTCGATGAGTGTCTCGTCTTCGAGATTAATTCGAAGATAATTCTCCCCATCAGGAAATGTTTTTGTTTCCGTATTTAAGCATTGAACACCTAACTCATGTGATATTTTTACTCCAAGGATTTGAGAAGCCGGACCCGCTATAATTATTTTTTCCATTTGCAATCAACTTATTATACTATTTTTAAGATCATTTTTATAAGCTCTTTAAAAAATCTAAAGATATCTGGAAAATGTCATCTCTATGACCTTTAAAAGAATGACCACCTGTCTCGTATTCGATAGCATTACTTGCCTTTAAACCCAGGTGTTTTTTAATTTCTGAGAAATTTTCAAATGGTATCCTGGGATCGTCTTTGCAATGAGCTATAAGTATTCTACTATTATTACTCGGAATATCTTTTAGATAGTATTTAGGACTAATGAATTTAATGACATCTTCAGGAAATTTAATTCCAATTTTGTGATAATCGTAACGAGCACATAGCGCTATTAGCTTTTGTGCCCTCTCGTCAATAAATCCTTGTGTGAGAATAATAGCAGCTCCAATACTACGGCCAAATAACGCTATTTTGTTATCAAATATTCTATCTGAGAGATTATTCACGGACCAAGTTATTACATGTTTAAGATCAGAAAAGATCTCGTAAATTTGTTTTAACCAATTCTTACCAGTTTGCTTCGCAGTCTCTCCATGAGCGCGGTAATCGTAAGCTAAAACATAATAACCGGCATAAGCGAACTTTTCGGTATAATAATTAACAAAATAACTTTCTCGGTTATCTAATAACCCAGGACAATTAATCAGGAGTGGAGCATTTAAGGGAGTATTTTGGGAATGATAAATGGAAGCCTTAAGATTAATATTATCTTCCTCTATTGGAATCTCTATTTTTTCTTCCTGAATATTTTCCATTATAAAAAATAATTACTCCTTATTGTTTTTATATTTTTTAATTAGTCGTTTCAAAGTCCTTATCGTTAATTCAGCACAATGTTTATGATCAGCAGGCAGCCCATCCAGAGCATTGTCTACATCTTTTGGGGTGAGCTTTGCTGCAGAATCGATTGACTTTCCATCAATCATTAATGTGGTTTGACTGCCCGCCGCAACAGAAGCGCCGCATCCGTCAGTTATAAATTTAGCTTGCTTAATAGTATCGTTTTCGATTTCTAAGAAAAATTGCATTAAATCACCGCAAGGACCTCGGTATCCTATTGAATATACATTCTCGCCGTCTGGTAATTTGCCCCAATTAGGAGGATCGTGAAACAATTCAACAATTCGCTCGTTATAATCTTTTAACTCTTGTTGATAAATCTCTTCTTGTAATTGGTCAACAAATTTATCGAACTCGGTTTTAGATTCCCTATTATCCATTTTAATGCCTTGATATCTTCGATATAATGCTAATTAATTGTGTTTAAAAATCTTGAAAGTTAAAAAAATTTTTAGATTTTCTCTAAAAGAAGTCTTATACAAAAGTCTTTCACTTTTCCAGACCTTCTAAATGCTTAAGAACATGTTTTTCTAAGGTCGCATTGAATTGTTCATTTTTGAAATGTCTTTTAACTACATCTAAAATTGAACTGTTGAGACGATTATGTTCCTCAATACAAGGACTTCTTTCTAAAAAATCTTCACCGTGACGTAAAGCCGCAAGGTTTTCAGTAATTTTAGTTAGTTCAGTGGCGATTACACCATTCATATAAACTAAATCTGATAATAGATTTTTAATATACATCAAAATTGCTATTTCGTCTTTCGTCATAACTTTTCTTTTTTCGCTTTTATTGATTATTAATTTAAAATGAGGGAATAAATTTCATATTTATTGATTTCAACGATCTCTTTTTTTCATCGAATAGCTTTTATATTTTAAGCACATATGATCTTAAAATAAATATTTGAAAAATTCAATTTTAAAAATAAAAATTGAAATGAGAGATTGTCGAAATGAGCGGAATTAACGAAGATGTGGGATCCATAGATCATACACATTCAAAAAAAATTATGGGATCTTATAGCGTTGGGGAATTTGTTTACGAGTTTACGCAAGGTATCCTCATTTTCATGTTATTCTTTTTTTACGAAGTTGAGGTCGGACTTGCTTCGTGGATCACTGGATTGGGATTAATTATTTACGCATTGTGGGATGCGATAAACGATCCATTTATCGGATACATTTGCGATCATCCTGTCCGTTTTACTAAAAAATGGGGGCGCCGTTTTCCGTGGATGTTAATTGGCTACATTCCTATGTTGGTCTTTTTCGTGTTGATCTTTTCACCCCCCGCCGTAAACGCACAAGAACAGCCTTGGATAATTTTTGGATGGTTAGTGTTCACACTATGCCTTTTTGACACTTTTGAAACATTGTTTACAAACAATTATTTTGGGCTATTTCCCGATAAATTTCGAAGTAACGAAGAGCGGGTCAAAGCTTCTGGTATATACGTTTATTTAGGAATAATTGGAGTAGTACTTGCCAATATATTGCCTCCTATGATAATTGTATTCGGAAATGTTGGCTCATATTCTATAATGGCTTGGATTAGTGTAAGTATTAGTTTCCTATGTGGTTTTCTCATGTTACCTGGTATTAAAGACGATAAGAAAAAAGTAGAAGAATATCTTGCAGGATACGAAGAACAAGAAAAAGAGCCTTTCTTAGCGACCCTAAAGACTGCTCTTAAACAAAAATCACTTATAGGCTTCTTATTCTTATTTATGGCGTGGATTGCGTTAACTGGAATGGTACAATCGTCTTTTTTGTATTGGATTCGATTTATTGCTTTTGGTTCGGCTGACGATGTTTTGTATATTATCTTATTTTTTCTTATAGGCGTGTTTATTGGCATTCCTTTATGGTATAAATACTATAAAAAGACTGGCAACAATCGTAAAACAATGATTTATACTTCGATCGGGTGCATATTTCTTACATTGATGCTTACATTCATTCTTGATTTAGTGGTTCTTTTCATCGTAATTTTTATATGGGGAATAGCAATTGGAGGATTTTGGGTGATATATATCCCAACTTATAGTGATGTCATAGATGAGTCGATTTCTAACACGGGAATACGCCGTGAAGGATTCTATTCTGGACTACGGAGGTTTATGAGCAATTTCTCTAGTGTAATTTCAGCTTTACTATTTGCAATAGTACACGAACTCACGGGCTTTGTCGAAATTGCTGATAAACAAACTCCCTTAGCTAATTTGGGGATACTTCTTTTATTTGGAATCATACCGGCAAGTATAATGGCTGTTGGATTAATTATTTTTTGGAAACTTTATGATATAACTCCAGAAAAATCCCGAAATATCAGAGCAAAATTAGAGCAATTAAAACTCTAATTCTTCATTTTTTTTCCTTTAGATATGCAAGATCTTCAAATAACTCTTGAAGAGAGTTTTAACTATTTAATATAGGGGATTTTGTGAAGCAAAATCCAGACATATAATAAAACCAATGACAAGAAATATTTTATTTTGAAAAATTATTACTTTTAATTCAAACAAAAAAGGATGTGATTTTTATAACCG
>WJKD01000827.1 GCA_014729315.1 Promethearchaeota archaeon
CATTTGTATGGCGGTCGCCGAAACGGAGGCGGCTTTTTGGTAGTCAAGATTTACCGATAATTGACTCCACGCTGCTCGGGATTTTGATTGTTCGAGTTTTTGTTTCCAAGCGCTTTTCTGCTGTTGCTGCTGGGTCAGGCTTATCTGAAAAGAGGGCGAGTGCATAATATTGACTTGTGTATCTATTTGAGTCGAGCCGTAGAATTGCCGACCCATAGGACCTGCGGATTCTCGTAAACCCGAGATCAAGGTACTCCAAAAGATCTGCTCGTAGGCGTCTGCGCCTAAGTCGGCGGCGATGCCTGTGACGAGCGATTCGATAAGCTCGTCTATGAATACTTCTTCGAGTATTTCTTCGCCTACCGCCTTCGCTAGTTGGACGGCAAACGAAGTGCTTGCTTCTGAAGCGGATTTCGTGGCGAGGTCTGCGGTGATGCTCATGGTCACCATCACGGTCAGCGCCGTGAGGCAGATGGTATATACCATGTCGTTGAGCTGTTGTTGAGCTTGTTGGGCGAGCACGAATTGGTAATAGTATTCGAGGACGCCGCCGTGAACTCCTTGCATAAGGGCTGGGATCTCTCCGTTAATCTCGCTTAAAGCGTCGCCTGATGGAGCGTATCGCTTGAAGTCTATCTCGCAGAGTATTTGACTTTCTTTGATCGAGTTATGGGCGTTCTCAATAATTTCGTCGACTTGATTTTCTAGTTCTTGGATGAGAGATTCGGTAAGAACCAAGTCGCCTGTATCGGAATCGTAGGAAAATTCGCTCGATTCGAGTTTTCGCAAGAAGGTGTGATACGTTTCTGAATTTCCTTCTTCTTTGTAAAGGAGCACGAATCGAACTTCTTCCACGTCGCACTTAATTGTGTGCTTGTTGTAGCGGGAGTTGAAATATCCCGTGTGCGAAGGTCGAATCTCAATGGTGTCTGAACCTTCTTCCCATACTTTGTAGACGGTTTCCGTTGCGCTTGCGAAATTATTATTGTAAGAGGCGTCGGAGGCGAAGATCGGGAAATCCTCGTAAAATTCGGGGTATTGGGTGTATTCGTTCGATTCCACGAACATCATGATCGGGTATCCGTTAAACATGTAAGGAGCGACTTTATTGAAGCGCGCTTGGGAATCGACCTTCGAGCTGGTGTAAATAGCGTCTTCGAGGTAGCCGATTGAATTTTTGGAGTAAATCAGGCGGTCGTCGTCAATAGATTCCATCTCACCAACATCGAATAGATAATCAATTCCGCCAAGCAATTTGTGAAAGTCGGAATATCTGGCAAAATAATTTCTTTGGGCGAGATTGTAATCGAGCGAATGGGGATTGTAAATGTCAAAACCTATCTTGTTCATCTTAAATTCTCCACTTGGAGATAACACGATCTCGCCTTCGTATCTATATTGTTCGGTTTGAATGGCTACAGGCACATAAGCTCCAAGCATAGTACCGGTTAAAAGATTAATCCACGAGTTGCCCATCCAATTGTCGCTAAAATATTTCCCAGATAAAGTCCTCGTTCCTCTGAATTTATCTGATTCGTATTCTCGGGATTTGATGAGGTTGTCGACGGCTTCTTGAGACAACCACGAATACATAATGTTTAAGGTTGCGTAAGTCGCAAAAAATCCAACCGGACCTGTTTGTGTTAAACCACCCACGATGCTTGCTACAACGCCCGCTTCAATCTGCCATAAAGCTTCGCACGCAACGCGCTCGGCTGTGAGGCTCTCAATATATTGATCAAACGTTAATTGTGAAACCTGTTGAATGAGTTCGCTACTGGTGCCGTCTTGCTTTATTTTCCATAGATCGAATAACGCGTCGGAAAATGCAGGTTCAAGGGCGTACCCGTTTAGGCTGTCTTCGTCGTGGAGTCGGTCGGTTAAGAACCTATTCCCTACGAGGTCCATTACCTTAAATTTGCCGGAATCGTTGTTATCGGATTCGTCGAACTTAATCAAGTTTAATTCTACTTTTATATGTTTGTCCGGTTGGAAGTAATTATTTTGGTCGTAATCAAATCCGACGCCTATAACTTCGCCGTCGTTATCAATAATAAGCACGGTCTCGTAGGTCGCGTCTAGGTTGCCGTCCACGAACCAGTATTCGCCTTCGGTGGATCTTTTTGGTTGATATAAAAGGTTGTTGTCGTAATATACGCCTGAAACGGGAGTTACCCGAATAACCGACACAGAAAAACCTTCAAAAGATTGAATAATCTCTATTTGAGTTTATAGCATAAAAAAATTTTTATTATTTATAGTGTTATAAGATATAGAAACATTGATGAAACTTAGCCCTAATGCGGTCACACTTGAAAAATACACAATTAAAACGCTTTAGCAACAAAACTTCTCAACTACACTACTACCTTTCCATTGGTCCATTTGCTTAGCCTGGTTAACAAGCACAGGTTTTTGAGCTTGGTCAACAAGCGCAGGTCTTATAAATGACCCTTAGACAAACACAACACCAAATTGTCTAAGTTTTACAGTAAAAACCTGAGATCCGGGGTTCAAAATGAGCCTCCAGTATTGAAAGTTCATGAAACTCCCCGATGGACCATATTTTTTCTTATCATTAAGACTAATGCATGCTTATGTTCGCCCCTACATTTTATCTGTCCCTTTTATTCATATAAAAATAATCATAATAATCATCAATTCTATTAGATAAAAAAAGTTCCGCTAAAATTTGTCTCAAATTAACATCAGCCGAGTATTTTAACGGAGAAAATAAAATAAGGAAAAAATACATTCATTCTTCTTTTACGAGGAGCAATTGCGGACTATTATTAAAGATAAATATAAAAATGATTTGCTTTATATTATATTTAATAGTAAAATAGAAAAATGCATAAAGAGAAGAAAATGGTGGTTTAACATAGCGGAAATGCTCACCGATTTGCTGAACGCTATTTACAATAGAATTTCTCAATTAGGCAAATCAATTCAGGAATTAAAGGCATCTCTTGATGACTTGAATCAGAACATTGAAGAAAAGATCACCAATCTAAACGAGAAGATCGCCGAATTTTCGAACGAAATTGGGGTTACGCAAACGAAACACATTGAAGTTTTAAAGAGTATTGGTGAAGGAGTGAAAGAAGAAATAGAAACGGTTCAGAATGGCCTTGCGTTAGATTCGTTTGAAAACTTAATCTCAAACCTCGAAAAATTCGAAAAATTAGCAAAAGAAATTCTGAATCAAGATACGGTGAATCTACTCCTTTCAGAAGCTATCGATTCGGTGAAAAATTTGAAAAAATCTTTAAAGGAAGAGGAGGTAGAAGAAGAAAGTGTCTGATACAGAACAACTGATTAATCAAATGATTGGAAAAATAAACGCTATAACAGAGTCCTTGGATGGAACCATTGCGCAAATTCAGAACATGAATAATTCGCTCGAACAAATGTCTGCTAAGTTTTCGGAAGAAACTGTAAGTTTAACTGAAAATATTCGACTCATCGTTGAGGTATTGAAACAATTCAGGGTTGCGTCTGCGAGTAGTTTGAGGGAATTAAACGAAGATCTTTCGGAAAAAATAAAGGAATTATGGGAAAAAAAATCCATCGAGGCAATTCTTAAAGAAGAGAAAAAAGCGATTGATGCAATAAAAAAAGGTGAAAAAACCGTAGCAAACAACTTATATTACGCTCAATTGCTTACTATAATAAGATCTATTCGAGAAGAAACCAATCGAATTTTATCGCTTAAGTAGTTTTTTACTAAATTTTTTTTAACTTAGAACTCATTATTATTTAATATAAAATATTTAATGTTAAATGTTTAAAACTAAGGAGCGAATTTTAATGCCAAAAGGGTGCTTTGCTTTATTATTACCCAGTGATTCAGAATACAATGTGCTTGGATACTATATAAAGGACAAAAATTCACAATTTACTATCACCGATAATTTATTTCTTCGCTTAAATTTAGATCATTCGAAAAACGATTATAACCTCTTAAAACTCAAAGATTACAACCTTGTCTCCTATCTTTATAAATTTAAAGGGAAAATAAAGCGTAAAGCGTTAGGTGTTATTGTTGGTTTAATTTTAAACGAAAATGAGGTTGAAGACGCAGAAAAATTTCGCGTTCCATTGAAAAATACAGCATCGAAGATTGAAACGATCAATCCGATTGGAATGGAGAAAGCGGAATTTGAAGTAAAATTGAAAAAATTTTATATTGAATTTTTGGATAAAATTATGGATCGGTTGGATCCCGAATCCTTGAAGGCGGGAATTATTAATAAAACGAAAGAGATGCTTAGCGGGGGGAGAAAAGAACGAAAAATAGCTCAAGAATTATTAGAAAAAATTGAAGACAAGGTACATGTGAAGATATCTGAATTATACCAATCGGCAGAAGAGGAGTTAAAAGCCCTCGAGTACGATAAAGCAGCAAAACATTTTAAAAAAGCTGCGGATATCGCAGAAGAACTAAGAGTAGAAGAATTAGCTAAGAATCTAAAAGATCGTTCCAAATTAGCAAAAGAAGTACCTGTGCTCACGAAAGAGAGAGAAAAAATGATCGAAGACGCAAGGTTCGCTCTCAAAAACGAAGATTTCAATCAATCTTCTCTTTTATACAAAAAAGCGAGCGAAATTTCAAAAAAATTGATGGAACCAGATAAACACGAAGAATACGCGCTCAAATCAAAAGCTTTACAAGATTTTTATCAGGCGGATCAGAGATTCAAAAAATAAAAACCGTTAGAATTCTAAAAATTCTCTTCCTCCTTATATTCTATAGAAGAATTAACTTTTTGGATAGTGATTTTATGACCGAGGCTTATCAAGATCATATCGGACTTTTAACAGATTTTGGTTTAAAAGGTCAACATTATGTTGCTAGTATGAAGGGAGTTATCTTACAACTAAATCCAAACGCAACTATCGTTGACATTTCCCATAATGTTTCCTCTTATTCGATTCTTGAAGCTGCTTATTTAATGAACAGTACTTATAAATACTTCCCTGAATGCACTGTTTTCGTAATAGTAGTAGATCCAGGAGTCGGTAGTTCTCGGGAGATAATAGCTTTAAAAACCATCAAAAATTATTATTTTGTAGGACCGAATAATGGACTGTTCCCTCACATAATTTCTAAAGATAAAATTTCGGATTGCGTTAAAGTTGAAAACGATAATTATTTTAATAAGCCCGTTTCACGAACTTTTCACGGAAGAGACATTATGGGTCCTGTAGGAGCACATATTACGTTAGGTGTGCCTCTCACTAATTTTGGGAATTCTTTTGATATTAATAATTTGGTATCTCTCCCTATTGATTTGAGAATAAACGAAGAAAAAAAGAAAATACTTTGCACCGTTCAATATATTGATAATTTCGGGAACGTGACTACAAATGTACGTCTTATTGGAAATTCCGTTGAAGGATACGATTTGGAACTTCCATTAGATTGTATGCTAAAATTTAAAATTAACAATAGGCAAATAAGTGCTAAATTCGTTACCCACTTCTCAGGCGTTCAGAGAAATAAATATTTATTTCTGAGAGGGTCAAGTAATTTTCTTGAGCTTTCAAAAAATCAGGCCAATGCAGCTAAAGATTTAGATCTGAAAGTGGGTGATACCATCGAAATTAATTTGGCTTAGAGAATGAATATGGCAGAAGAAATTTTAGCGTGTATTAAGGAAGAAGACATAAAATATTTAGAATCCGGGCAAATTTCCAAATATATTTTTCCCAAGGAACGATCTAAGGCTCATAAAGAAAATATTCCCCATTTAATTACACGTCTATTCGCCTTGCAAATTAATTCTGACAATGAGGTTTTTTACCTCATTCAAAAGAGGAGCGAGGAGAGAAAGAGCTTCCCGGGATTTTATACTGATTCCGCAAGTGGACACGTGGTATTTGAAAAAGGGTTAGAATTTGACGATATTAAGAGAAATGCTTTACGAGAGTTGGAAGAAGAATTTGGGATCTCTCCAAATAAAGCAGAAAAAGTTAAATTTTATCGACTTGAGAAAGAAAAGGATAATTTAACTAAAGAAATTGCGTATATCTTTTTAGTATTATTAGAAAACGACCTTAAACTTAATCCAGATCCCGAGGAAGTTGAAGTATCAAAGAGTAAGTTCTATAGAAAGGAACAATTGATAAAACTTTTGGATAAAAAAGACGCTGTTGATTATTCAAAAAAAATATGGAGCGAAATTCTTGACCTAGACCTCTTCGAATACTTTAATTTAGACCAAGGTTCTCAAAAAAATAAAGAAGAAAAGAAAAACATTGCTCTATTTATCGGCCGTTTTAATCCCTTGCATCATGGACATATTTACGTTATGAAAAATATTTTGGATGATTTTCAGGTTTTAAAAATTGGTATTGGTAGTGCCCAATTGGATCATACGAAAAACGACCCCTTCACTGGAGACGAAAGAAAAAAATTTATCGAGGCTGCCTTGAAAAAACGAGGTTATTCCTCAAAAAGATACGAAATCCATAAAATACCCGATATTTTTAACGCAGATAAATGGGTAAACCATGTTGTATCTATCGTTGGTGATTTTGATGTTGTCTTTTCAAATAGCGATTGGGTAAGAAAATTATTTGAAAACGCCGACTATGAAGTGGGAAGAAAAATTGTAATTTTTAAGAAAAAATTTAGCGGGTCCCGCATTCGGGAATTGATTCGGAACGACAAGAAAGAATGGAGGAATTTGGTTCCCAACGAGGTGATTGACCTAATGAAAGAATACGACGGAATCGAACGTATTAATACTTTAGCATCCAATTCTAATTAAAATTAATAGAAAATTATAAAGTTATAGTGCTCGTGTTTGGGGCAGGCTTTCGATAAAAAATAATTTTTTTATCTTCGAGTCGAGCTCGGTCCGGCATTTTGTCTCTAATCATTTCGAATATTTTAAATTTAATATCTTCCTTACCGTAAACTAAATCAGGTTCCTTGTTTTGAATGTACCCTATCAC
>WJKD01000828.1 GCA_014729315.1 Promethearchaeota archaeon
CACAAATGCCTTTTCCATATTATTCAGGCACATCGAGTGCCAGAAAAAGGGAACGACCAGTAACTCTGCCAGAATCGAATTTTTACGATTTAATTAGACCAGAGAATTATTTTCCTGATGTAGGGCTGGTCCATGCAGTAAATGTAGCTCTCACACTTGGAATGCCATTGCTAGTTACCGGCGAAGCAGGAACAGGTAAAACACGCCTAGCTTACCATATCGCCCATAATCTGGGTTTTGAAGAGCCGCTTCGATTTGAAACAAAATCCACCAGTACAGCAAAAAATTTGTTTTATACTTTTGATACACTGGGGCGTTTTCATGCAGCACAAAAAACAAAGGGAACAATAAACGATATCGATTTTCTAACCTACAATGCACTTGGAAGTGCAATATTAAAAGCAAATGACAAAAAAAATGTAGTTGATTTTCTTCCCAAAGATTTTATTCATACAGGGAAACAACGATCAGTTGTTTTAATAGACGAAATAGACAAAGCTCCCAGAGATTTTCCCAATGATCTGTTAACAGAAATTGAAGAAATGTGTTTTCGAATTACGGAGATAAAAAATATAGAAATTAAAGCTGAAAAAGACATGCGTCCGGTGATTATCATAACAAGTAATTCTGAAAAACACTTACCTGATCCATTTCTCCGTCGATGTGTTTACTATCATATTCCGTTCCCAGATAAAGATCGTTTACAAGACATTGTGACTAAAAGGATGCACAATTTTGCTGTCGATCATAAAAATATTGTTCCAGAAGCATTAGACTTTTTTTGGACATTGCGTAGTACAAAATATAATTTATCAAAAAAGCCTTCCACTGCTGAATTGTTGAATTGGCTTTATTTTTTACAAGAGAGGTTAGATCAAGGAAGGTTATCCTTAAAAAAACAACCTGATACTCTTTTAAATACACTTTCCATTTTAGTTAAAACTCCGCAGGATATCGAAAAAGCTCGTAATGCAATCAATGATTGGACTGAATTGAATCAAGATGAATATTAAACTGAATGATATATTCAGGCTTTTTGACCTATTACGTACTGAAAAAGGCTATAACATTGGTCTGAATCAATATATCGCCGTACAGAATATTTTGTTTGAACTGGTGGCATCCGGTGAGCTAAAATCGAATCCCGCCATGATAAAATCATATCTTGCTCCTATCGTTTGCAATACCCCCGAGCAACAAGAGGAATTCCGTAGATTATTTGACGATTATATCCCGCTTGAACAACAGAACGATATTGAGACATCCGTAACACCTACGATTATAGAAACGCCTCCAAAATCGAAAAATAAATACAGTCTTATTAGTGCTGTCCTCATTGTTCTTATGATACTTATTTCACTTTTTTATTTCCGGTATAAAAATTCAGACACAATAAAAGAATCCACGCAGAGGCAATTAATAGGGAAAGTTATCGACAGACAAAACAATCCTGTTCAAAATGCGATCGTCACATTTTTAGATACAAACAAGGTAACAACTGGTAACGGTTCATTTTCTTTCAAGTACACAGCAAGTGATACTGTCGGGACAATAATTGTAGAACATCCCGATTTTATTTCTCCGACATATACAAACAGATACTTAAACTCAATCAACGATACTATTGTAATTACTCTCAGCAGAACAGAAGAAATCGAATATGTTGATTCAAAATTAGATTCTCTTGTTTTACGCATTAACGAACTGGTTGATAGACAACAATCGTCTATTGGCTTTTGGCAGAGATACTATTCATCACACTATAAAAAAATTCGATATACTGCTTTTTTACTACCATTTTTGATAGTAATAATATGGTTAATCTGGCGACTATTTCATTTCCCCATCATTTTCAAACGTCTCGCAGTCTTATATTCTCCGCAATTGACAAAGATATTTCTTGATCACTCTCAAAGCAAACTTTTCGAAGGGAATCTTTTTCGCCGAATCGCACAAGGGTTGAAAAAATATCGGACAATCGATTCGGAAGATATTGATGTAGAAGCCACAGTGACTGAAACTGCAAAAAATGCTGGTATTTTTACTCCTGTTTATGACTATAGGACGTTTGTTCCTGAATATCTTGTTCTGATCGATAGAAAAAGTCTCAATGACCAACAAACCAAATATGTGGAGCGAATTCTTTCCCGGATAAAAGAAGCTGAAATTTTCATTGTTCAGTACTATTTTGATTTAAATCCGATGTTTTGTTACAAAGAGGATACAGGTTCTCATCAGTATACAATCGGGGAATTAAACGCTCGTTATCCGGATCATCGTTTGCTGATATTCAGTGATGGAAATGGATTTTTCAGCTCCGTGGATGGTTCCCCACAACCCTGGCTTGATAAATTCGAGATGTGGCAGGAGCGGGTGTTGCTTACACCAAAAATGGAAGAGTTTTGGGATTTTCGGGAAGCTGTTCTAAAAGAAATGGATTTTATCATTATCCCTTCTAAGCGTGATGGACTGGACCAACTCGTCTCTTTTCTGCATTCCGGTATTCCACCAAGCTATATTGATGAGGCATCTTCTGCTCCTGATTATCCCGGCATTTTAAAGCAACGGGAACATATATGGATTCGTCGTCAGGCTCCGGCTGACGAGAATCTACAAATAATGCATCGGCAGTTAAAATACTATCTCGGCGAAAACGGTTACTACTGGATAGCAGCTTGTGCCGCATATCCGGAACTTAAATGGGATTTAATTCTTTATTTTGGACAGAAGTTAAAAGACAGTCGAAATGAAATCATTTTTAATGAAAAACTATTACTTAAAATATTGCGCCTTCCATGGTTTCGATGTGGCTCTTTGCCGAATTGGCTACGTCTGTATCTATTAAATACAATTTCTGCTAAAAAACAAAATACCATAAAAAAAGCCCTAAACGAACTACTTGACAAAATCGAAATTGACGACAAGGGATCAGAAAAAACTTCAATTTTTTTGGAGATCGCTAAAAATCCAGGTAAATTGTTTAATGACAAGATTACAATTTTCAAACAAAACTTTTTACGGAGAAAAGAGCTTTACAATAAAAAATTAGACTATGTTTTCCTGCAGCTACAGCGTGGGAAGAAATCAAAAATATTGACCCCGGCAGTACCATTGAAAATTAAAAAACTACTCTATAATAATGGTATTCGCCATTTGGGCGTTCGAGAAATTCCGGCGATTTTATTATCATGCCTAATTGGTATTTTGTCTTTCATTAGCCTTCCAGAAATAGAAAGAGGTTCCGTTCTTGAATCTGCAATACCACATTTCGAAATAGCAAAGGAAAACATAAATGGTGTTAAATATGCCGTGAGTCGAAATAACTTTACAGACTACATAGACGGAATTCAGGATAATTATCGCTCTTCGCAATATAATCTTTCTCATGAAATGGATGGCCTTTTCGTTTTCTACCGAGATTGGCTTATAGACACACTTCAAAACTCCATTGATTTTGATACAACGAACTTTAACTTCTACTCATCATTGTTTGTAGTCGATAGTAGTTCGGTTAATAATATCTATTTATTAAATAAACTTGATTGGTGGTCGATCAATAAACCTGAATATAATTTATACGCTTCACAAAAAACTGATTCTCTCGAGCAGCGAACATTAGCCAAACAGCGGCAATTTGCTGTTGATAATAAAACAACACTGTCGATGTTTTCAGATTCTTTAAAAACTGATTCACTTGAGCATCAACCAATAGCTAACCAGCGGCAATTGGCAGAAGATAATAAAACAACACGGTTGACGCTGACAGATTCTTTTTCCACTCTGCTAATCAATGAAAATATCGACAAAAAAATTGCTGGAAATAAACATAAAGCAAAAGGAAAACAATACTTAGCATCAGGGGAGTTGAGAAAAGCTATCAGAGAATATGAGAGCGCTGTTCTTGAAAAGGAGGATGATGCTGAGGCTCTATTCTTATTAGGAGCAACATATCGACAATTAGGGCGTGAGCAAATACAAAATGTTACTAGTCGTGATTTTGCAAATAACCTGTATATAAATGCACTGAGCGGAGTAAAACATTCGTTGCGAATTGAGCCTAATAATTATAGATGGCTTTTTGAGCTTGCGCAAATATATGATGACATGGACCGTTATAACATTGTATTGAAGCACTTGGAAACCTCAAATTATAATTTAGCAGTGCAAAACTATAAAAGAACTATTAATGTTAAACCGAATTTTATGGAAGCCTATTTAGCTTTGGGATTACTATATTCCAGGAAAAGAATATACCCCCAGGCTATCGACAATCTTTATGAGATATTGAAGCTTGATCCATCCAATGAGACAGCTTATTTGAATATTTTTGAATGTATCAAAAAGCAGAAAAACAAGAAGCACGCCTTAGAGAATATAAACAGACTGAAAGAAATTTTGCCCGATAGAGTAGAACCATATTTGCTTACAAGTGATATTAAAAAAGATCAAGGCGATTTAGAGGCATCTCTTACAGAATTAATAAAGGCAAGCGATTTAGAGCCGAATAATAAAATAATCGAGCAGAAGATTTCTAGTATCACACATCAAATGGAGATTGATAGTACTGTAAATAAAAATTTTGTCAAAGGAGAGATGGCTTTAAATAAGAATCAATATGAAAAAGCGATAAGGTACTTTAATGAAATACTGAAAATTGATCCTGGTCATAGCGATGCAAGAGAAAAGCTAGCAGAAAGTCGATCAAAATACGCTGATTTTTGGTACAATAAAGGAATTGCGAATTTAGATTATAAAAATTTAACTGACGATGAATTAAAGTCGATTGTAGACTATTTCAATAATGCCTTAAAATATGCTGAAAGTGATGGTCAAATTAAGGCGATATTAGATGAATGGCAGGGCGTACAGGGAGAATTAGGTGAAAGAGGTGCTATTTATAGTGTTGAAAAACGTGGTGAAGAATATTCTATAAATGGTGATTTGGCTGATGCGGAAAGTTATTTAAATGTTGCATATGATGAAAGTCGTCGTAAATCAGATTTGATTAAAACAAAACTTGATAAACTTACTCTTTATAATAGTGCCTCTAATTTGGAGGAGAGAGGTGACTGGGTAGGTGCTCTGAATAACTACAATCAACTTAATAAAATTGATCCGAATTTTATGGATTTGAAATATAGAATATTGAAAGTGAAGGGGGATTCTGCTTACAATGAAAAACAATGGAAACTTGCTATAAACCTATATACCGAGGCTATAAAAATAGATTCTGCTAAAGCAGAAGAAATTTACCTTCCGTATCAAATAAATTTGTTCCAAAGAATTAATAAAGCTCGAGAAGAATTAGCTAATGAGCGTTTTACTAGAATGACAATCTACGCAGTAATTTTTTTCCTTTTACTTAGTATTCTTCTTTTTAGAAGTCCCATTTTTAAAAACATTTTAAATGATAATCTTGCTATAGATACCATTACGG
>WJKD01000829.1 GCA_014729315.1 Promethearchaeota archaeon
CCCCAAAATCCATCAAATATGGGAGAGTTTGCCGCTTTTTTAAGTGTTGGTTCAACTTTATCATTGTCTTGAGATTTCTTAGTATCCTGATTATCTTCATGTACTAAAGTTATTATGTTTAAACTTGTAATAAAGAACAAGATAATAATTAAAAAAAAAGCTATTTTTTTTCTATCTCTTATAGTTAATAACCTCATCACATTGGATTTCTTAATATAAATGAATGGTTTTTAGGTAGATTTTTAGTAATCTCGAATCAAGTTGCATATATAAAAGCATAAGGAAGGTTTTTTTACAAACCCAAATCAACAAAGTGCTAGTTTACAAACAATAAAAATATTAATACTCTAATTTATGATGGTTATTATTAAGCAAAATAACTTTCTTCTCACCAAATTAATCTTTAAGAAATAGAATGCACTTCACGTTTTATTATTTTAGACATTTTTATACATTTTTATATAATAGTATAATATTAATTATTTATAGAGGTTCGATTATCAGTCCGAGTGCTATACTGTGAATATTGTAGTCAGAAGTTCTCTACATTTAGAACTTCCAAGTGTCCAAAAGGTTATTGAAATTGCTCAAGAGATGGTTAGCGAAAACAGAGTTTTAAACACAGAAAACTTATATAATTTAGCAAAAAGCCGCCTTCAAATTCCTCGAAAGGGACTTTTGCGTATTATTCGGTTTCTGATAAATAAGAAAATTTTAGTAGAAGGTTCGAAATTTACAAGAGGTTCCGTACTTGATAATGCGTATAGAAAAAGAATTTATAATTTCATCAGCTCACATTTAGGCGTGCACTTCTCTATTATAAAAAGGGTAATCTTCTCGGAAACTGATAACAAATCGGGTAGTGCTGGACAATTACTCTGGCATTTGAAAATGTTAATTAAATTTGATTATATTAAAAAAGTGAATTTTAAAAAATATACCATTTTTATTCCAGCCGAACTTGACGAGGAAATCGGGATAATTTTTTTCTTACTCAGAGACAAGATAAATAAAAAAATAATAGATTTATTAATCCATGAAGGAACTATAGAAACTTCTGAAGTACATAAGCGAATAGATGAAACGAGAGAATTAATTTATTATAGAATTAACGATTTAATCGACAATAACTTACTTTCCGAAATAGAAGAAGAAAACAAAACAATATCCTTAAGTCCAGACAAAAAGCATGTATTAGTTCAAATTTTTAAAAGGAGTATAAATATGAAAAAAAACAAAATTTAAATTAAGAGAAGAATATAGATTAAAAATAATAGAGGTCTTAGAATTTAAATGATTTTAAACTGGACTCCAGAAGTTATTATTGACATCTTATTAGCAATTATACTTTTTATTCTTGCCGTTTTAACTTATGAGATTCCAACTGCAAAAAAAATTAAATCTTTATTCCATATCAGACTGGGATTTACTTGCTTTTCCTTATTTTTTCTTTTTGAAGGTTTATCTTTTCTCTTTATGAATATTTTTCTTAATCAGATACACTCTCTCATTCTTTTACCTATGGCGTTTTTCTTTTTTATAGGGATTAATTACATAATGCGAGATTCTGCAGTTTCGATGAATTTAATTCCTTTATTTTTGTTTTCAATACCATTTATATATTTAATTTTCTTACCTGAATCGTATATTTACACCTTTGAATATGGTTATCTAACTATCTCTTGGTCAGGTTTACTTTTTATTGTCGGAATAGTTATCCAGCTTATACTTGCTACAATGGTCTTTTATTGGGGATTGAAGACATATATCAACACACCATTTTTAATTAAGAAGGAAGCAAAATTGTTTTTCTTAGGTACTTTCCTAGCATCAATCTGTGCTAATATTATATATCTATTTACTTTAGTAAACCCGATATTTGTGATATTTACTGACATAATTTTTGTGATTGGAGTGATAATTTTCATTTTAGCAATTATTAAAGAACCTAAACTCCTCTATATTCTCCCCTTTACGATCTATCGAATAATCGTAAAAGAGAGGAATGGATTTCCATTATTCGATCACGATTGGTCTAAATCAGAAGTTAGCGAAACTCTATTTACAGGTTTCATAAACGCAGTCCAATTAATGAGTCAGGAGGTGATGGATGTTGGAGGTTTGGTAAATATTCAATTAGAAGAGGGAATTCTAATACTCCACGAGTCTAAACTAATCACAGTGGGATTAGTTGCTTCGAAATCGTCTAAATTGTTACGAGAAACACTCATTAAATTTTCCACAGATTTCCAAAATAAATTCGAGAAAGAATTAAAGGAATCTTGTGTAGATATGTCCAGATACGAAGCTGCGTACGAGTTAATCGAAAAATACTTTTCCAATTTTCCGTATAGAATTATTTCCAGTAGAAAACAGATTCTCCTACTATCAGGAAAATACGCAAAAATTCCACTTGAATTGGATAATAAACTTAAAACTGTTTTTAAAGACCAAGAGCAATATGAGAAGGTAAAATCAGAGTTGATAAAAACTCCCATTTCGTTTCCCTCTGAATTTTTGCAGTTCTACGACGAGATGAAAAAAAAAATAATTTCAACATCTCAAGATGAACAAAAATATATCGATTGGGAATTTGACGAGAATGATTAATTTTTTAAAAATTTTAAATCAAATTAAAGAAATTACACAAATTTATATTTGTAAAAGAACCTTCCTTATGCCTTTATAAAGCTAACTTAATTTAATTCAATTAAAAGAAATCCATAAATGACGGTTTAAATAATTTAAAACGAGGATGAAAAGATATAGGATAGGATTAGAGAGATGGAAATTCGTCAAACTTTAAGGTCTATAGCGGGGATTTTTTCTTTATTATTAGCATTTAGTCATTTTTTCTTCACATTTATAGATTTTCGGGGTGCCATATCCTATTATTGGATTTTTGAGAATCCTAAAGAATATCAGGGAATTGAGGGGATTGCGGTCGCTGGTTTGGGAGCGTTAATTGCATTGGTTCTTTCGATACTTCACGGAATTTGTTATTTAATTTCCGGAGCCTTATTAATTCTGTTAATGAAGAAAAATTTTGTAAGCATAGGAAGTATAGGTTTTACTTCACTGGGGATTTTCTTAACAATTAGAATGTTGGGTGTGTTTAAGTATCTAAGCGTGTTGATACTATTTCATGTGATAACTGAAATAATCGTAATAATCGTGTGCGTTTTTTCCTTGGTATTAAGATAAATAATCTGGAAGTATAAAAATCAATGAATCTAACCATCGTTCTGTCATTTATGAATTTCAAGATGAAAAATTGTTTTTTAAGGAAGGATTGAGAAATACAATGCCGTCCTCACAAAAATGAAATAGATAAAATAAAAATACGGAGGTTAAAGTGTTGAATATGGAATTAGAAAGTAGTAAAAAGTGTCTTGCTTGTGGAGCTCTAAACAAAGCAGGAAATACCTTCTGCACCACCTGTGGAATAAATTTATTAGAAAATAATCCTAAACGAATAGAAATTCAAGACTCTTTTGTAAGGCCTGTCAAGATAATTAAATATCTCTTTGTTATACCCTCATTTCTATTTATGAGCTATATTTTCTTAGGCGGTCTTATTACAATTTCTCCATTCTCTCGAGAAGCGCCGACATCTAGTCAACTTCAGAGTATATTTATACTAGGATTGATAAGTGGGGGGACATTTATCGGATTTTTTGTGTTATACAAGTTTTTGTATAAGCTTGCTACTAAACCAAGAAACTTTTTTATTTCAAATGAAATAATTAAAATATCAGTTCCAAAAAAGCCTAAATTTGAGATCATATGGGATGAATTCGATAAAATAGAAATTAAGAAACACGCTTCGTCTCGTTTGACTGCTAATATATTCAGTCCAAGAGTTTCCTACAACGATCTTAACTTCGTTAAGGACAATACACTTGTCCACGCTTTCACGCTCAAATTAGGTTGGGACTTTCGGTTTAAAACTTGTAGGAAAATAAGAAAATTATTGAAAGAATTTTCTCATAAACTTAATAAAGAATACATTTACTTAAAATAGCAAGTTCTTTATCTCTTGATTTATTTAACATTTTTTCTTAAATAAAACTAAACTAATTTCTGAGAAAAATAAGTATAGTTTCTTAGATTAGGACTGAATCTCAAAAATTTTTAGTATTAAAGGTTAGTATTATATTAGAATCATAGTCTATTTACTAAGCTTTTATTTAATAATAAGTTTTTATAAAAATTATTGATTTTTCTAACTATTAGAATACTTAAAAAATATTAAAGATAGTAATTTATCAAAATTATAGCTATAACTAAGGAAAAATTATTATGAAAGATCTAATCATCAAAAACGGAACTGTATACGACCCTATTAACGGTATTGAAGGCGAGAAAAAGGAGATTCACATAAAGAATGGTCTAATCGTTGATAAAGTGAATGGTGATGCGAAGGTTATTAATGCATCCGGAATGGTTGTCATGCCTGGTGGAGTGGACATCCATTCTCACATAGCGGGCGCAAAAGTCAACGCTGGCCGAGCTTTTCGACCTGATGATAAACCTCCAGAATCAAACCTAAGACGAACAAAAATTACAAGGAGCGGATCTGGTTTCGCTGTACCTTCAACA
>WJKD01000830.1 GCA_014729315.1 Promethearchaeota archaeon
ATGCAAGAGCCCATACAGAAATAAATAAGGAAAGAAATAAAAGAATGCACTTTAACCGGGTTCCCCGCGTTCAAACGGGATCTCTTGAATTTGGGGACGAAATAGAACGCAAATTAAATATATTTAATGATCCCTGATCAGGGGAGGTAAACTGAAAGAATTCCCTCACATTATGATCCTAAGGATTTTTTGTTGTTTGTTGTTTGCTGTTTTTTGTTTATATAGCTTGAGCGGATTTTAATCTAATTTTTAAACTTTTCAAACCTTTATAACGAATGATGTGTTTTACAACTATGGAAAAACTCAAATCACCGATCAAGCCCAACCTTACCCAACCCGAGGAGGGGAATACTATCAATCCGGATGAGCACCCTTTCTTTCGCCGCGTTCTGAAAAAATTATCGTTATCGGCGAAAGCACGAGAAGATGTGGAGCAAACGGCCCAAGAGTACTTCATCTTGGCGAAAAAGCAGAACATTCTACGGAGGCGTTCTGCCAACCCTTATGTGTGCGCATGCCTTCATTTAGCCCTCCAAGATCACCGCCTTCCTATCTATTTGCGGGAGATCTGTGACGCTGCGGAAATTATGCGCTATGACGTGAAAAAAGCTTATTGGAATATTCTCAAGGCGTTAAATCTGAGGCGCATTTTGGACAAAACTTATTTCTTGGACAGGTATCTAAAGGAGCTGGAAATGGAGCGATGGAGCAATAGAGCGATGGAGAAAAAGAACGATGTTAAATACACCACTCTCTCGTTGCTTTCCTTATATCACGAGCGATATCCGAAATGCGCCCATAAACCCCTTTACGCCGCCGCCATTTACCTGGCGTTAAAGCTTGTCTCTCCGAAAACGCCCGTCTTTCAAAATCAAATCTACGATTTTTTTGGCGTGTCCGGACCTTCGTTTCGTAAGAAAAAAACCCGGTTATTAGCCGTCTCGGGCATTCAACTTTAACTTTTTTGTTATTTCTTCTTTTTTTTTCTTTTGGCCATAGTTATAATGCACATTTTCAAAATACCGTTTTTGTTTCCATTGATTCTCTTGTAGTTTTTTTCCTACGATTTTTAGCAACCTAAAGTCTTTCATTTCTTTTTCCGCGACTCTCACTCGCCGAAACCCGGCTTTAACGAGGGTATCTTTAAATTCTTGCTTAGAATATAAGCGCCACTTATTTTTATCAATGACTTTTAAATTTTCGGTGGCTTGCGTTTTTATATCCTTATAGGTGTTATTTAAAATCAAAAATATTCCGCTCGGCTTTAATACCCGATACACTTCTCGGCACCCCTTTAGTATATCGGCCCAATAATTGATGGTGACTACTCCAATGACGGTAGAAAACTGATTATCTTCATACGGCAAATCTAAGGCGGTCCCTTCTTGGATATGAACTTTCCCGTTATCCACGAAATATTGATTTCGGGAAATTGCTTCTTCCACCATCGTTTTAGAGATATCGATGCCATAAATCGTTCCGCTCCCTTGTATTTCTTGCATTGTTCCGGCTAAAATCTGGAGCACATAGCCCGCGCCAAATCCAATCTCCAAAACTTTAGAATCCCAATCTATAGCTAAATCTTTGAACCCCCACATAACAGTTATCGGGCGAATTCCCGCATACCGAGCGGCTAATTTTCCGATTTTTCCTTCGGGATTATGCAAGGTTTGAAAGAGCCGATCTTTATTCATTTCCACAAAGACTTTCGTTTTCGGATCGATTTTCATAATTTTCCGTGTATACCGGGTTAGGATTCGATGATCGATTTTGGCGATTAATTTTGTATGACCAAATAAATCCGCTTGGATGCGTTTCTCCCTCAATTCTGAAAGGTTCTGAGCATTACTGCCATTCATTTGGGCGTCTAACCATTGCTTCCAATATTTTCGTTCCTTTCCGATGGTAGTAATCCCCCAATGGCCCGCCAAAATCAAAAAATTGTCTGTAATCTCGGGATTTGACATTAATCTTTTTATGGATTTCCGCTTGGCTTCCAAATTTCCTCCCGGTATATCAGTTCTTCCCAAAGTTTTCCTCATAATCAGATCTCCCGTAAAGATTATGCCATCATAGGGTTTTCCTCTGAAATTCTTAATATCTTTGGTTAATAAGGAAATGCTCCCGGGAGAATGTCCTGGAGTCCCGATGACATTGAGTTTGATTCCTCCAATCTCTACTTTATCCCCTTCTTTCAGCCACTTATCCGCTTTTTGGCGCATAAATACTACTTCATTTTGTTCGGAGGTATAATCTTCTTTTGGGTGAAACATTAAGGGAATTTCAACTCTTCTTTGAATCTTCTTTAAGGCTCGAACGTGATCGGTATGCGTATGAGTGAGTATTATCCCCATAGGAGTTGCATGTGTCTTTTTTATATGAGATCTGATGCGATCCGCATCACCTGCGGGATCGATAATAATTGCTTCTCCCCCATCAGAAACAATATAACAATTGTTTATGCCGGGATGAATAACCAATTTCTCAATTATCGGCATTTGATCGCTAAGATATAGTAATTAGTTCTCTTGGAATGTAATTAAGGAAAGCGGGATGATAGCCCCTAACATTAGGAATCCGGAAATGATGATGATTAACTCCGTAGAAAGAAACGCCGAGAGGTATGTTCCGAGGGCTGTAAAAACAGCTTGAGCAATTACGGCCATTAGAGCAATCACTTGATAGGAAGTTCCCTTCCCTTCTGCTATCTCAATTAATAGCGATACCATATTTATCAAAAGAAATCCGGCTAAGATCTGTAATAGGATAACAAAAATAGTAAAAAAGAATAAATCGGTAAAAGGAATGATTATCGTCAACCCGCCGTAAGCCAGCAGAGATATCTTTAAAACTTTTTCTCGATCGATTTTATGAGAAATCAGCCCGGCGAGAATCACTCCCAAGGCATTCACGAGTGTCATGAGCATAAAATAGGTCGCTAAAAACGTGATATCACCTTGCGCATAACGCACTAAAAACCACGGTTCAAAAGGATACTCATACAAATTATCCGAATATATTAAGAAGACAAATAAGCCGGCTAAGAAAATTTCTTTTCTCAAAAGGAGTTTACTCGATTCATCTTCTGAAGATTCTTTTTCCAAGTATATAAATCCTTTTGTTTCTCCTATTTCACTCCGTAGAAAAACAGTTAATACCACTAAAGGGAGAATTAGAATGATTCCCGTCAAATATAACAAATTCCAGTTGGCACGCACATAGATATCGGTTAGAAAAATTTGAGCGCATAAGTTAGCTATTATAGCCCCGAAAAGGGAGCCCGATTGGATACATAAAGCATTTCTTGTTTTTATTTTGTCTGTAGGGGAATTCGCCACGATATACTTATCAATTAAAGCATCAATTATTGAAGCGACGGAAAAATTTATGGCTAAGAATAGTCCAAAAAGGACTAATAAGGGGATGCTAATCGTAAAAAGCAAGAAGCTGATGCACAGTAAAATGGTACTCACGATAAAGAGGGGATAAGTCGGTACGTTTTCTTCTGTTTTATCAAAATAATAAGAAACAATGGGCTTTGCCGCATACCCCAGATAGGAAAAAATCTGGATGATCGCTAAGGCGATTCGGTCCACATTGAGTACCGTGAAAAAGAGAATGGGCAGATAGACGTGCACAAAAATGAAAATGTATTGAATGACCAAATAACTATAAAAAAACAGCACATAATTTTTTGATTGCATAATTCTTCATTAAATTATTTTTTTAAATTTGATTTAACGTTTTCTACATAAATAAAAATCACATCTCATCCATTTTAGGATTTAAAGGCGGGAATTTTTTATTAAATTCTTCATCATATAATTTCCAATTAAGCCATTTTTTATCGAGTTCACTCCATTGAAGATTACCCAGAGGGTTGTATTCTTCCAGCTCCGAAAGATCGTAAAGACTTTTGATGAAACCGCTGAGCTTCGCTATATCTTTAAGAATTAAAAAGTTATTAAAGCCGAAATACTCAAATACTTCATGAAAGAAAGTTTGAAAAGGACTGAATTCCAGCGCCGGAAGATAAAGTTTAATCACTAATCCCAATTCAAATGATTCAATGTCCTTGCCATGGAGAAATGACTCCCCCTCAATTTCATAGATCCGACTATGGTTAAAGTAACTGAAGATTTTTAATAATCTTTCCTTGTCGTCTCTGCGCACATGCGGAATGATTATCAAGTATGTATGATCTAAGCCCAAGTTTTTAAGGCTTAAGTAGGGATAGACTAATTTTTCTTTCGATAAAGATCGTATCTTATTCAAGAAATCTGTTTTCTTGATCTCTTTCTTTTGTTTCTGCTTATATAATGCCGAGAGAGTTTTAAATTGCCGGGAATTAGGAGAAAAAATCTTATTCGATGGGCAAGCACCAATATCAAACGTTTTGAATCTCGGCTTAATTTTAAACTGCGGTTCAAAGAGAATATGATGGACAAAGGACCGAAAATGTTTCGCATTATAACTCCATCCTTCGGGCCCTAAATTATACTCAAAGTGTAAATTGAAATGGATCTTTTTAATGAAATACAGATAATAGCCGAGCAATTGTTTTTTACTTTTTGCGAGCCATTTGATATTCTTATCGTTTGGGGTGCGATAAGGGAATATAAAGCTGATAAGCAAGGGTATATCGTGATCCGCCATAATGGGGGCCTTTATATATTCAAAAGTATTCTGCAAAAGATGCCTAAGATCAATTTTAAAATCGTCATCTAGAGCTTTATAAAAAAGAGGTTGAATATATAAATAATAATTGGATAATCCGAATTTTTGATAATTAATCTTAAAATTTATGCCTTTAATATAGGTTTTATAAATATTAGATTGTTGAAACTGAGAAAGCAAGTCTCGATCTTGAAGATATTTTTCAAAAGAATAATAATCCTTGATTAATTGGTTAAGCTGAGGCTTGTCTAATTTTAATGTATCAGCAGTTGCGTTCGAAGAAATCTTATTTGCTAAATCTGAGATCAATTTCTCTTTACCGATTAAAAGGTTTGGATAGGTCCCCTTAAACGGAGTGATTCTAGGAACAGAAATATCTTTTAATATTTTTGATACATAAGCATTAAATTGTTCGAATAAGTCTTTGGTATAAAAATATTCACCCTTTTCAAGATCGTAATAATCTAAGAGGGAAAAATGCTCTATAAATCCTGATGAAAAAAAGGGCTTAATTTCTAAAAGATCCTTTCCAAAAATATTCATTAAGATAGAAATAAGTTCTTGTTTTTCCCCCGGATTTAGAGCAGGAAAATAGAAAATACTTTTAATATATCTTTTTTCTGTATTTAATCCCTCTACTTTCCGAATGATAAATCTGGGAAAATACTGTTTAAGTTGTAGTATCTTCTTTTCATTCTTTGCAGAGCTGCGGAGTAAAAGGAGAAAATAATTTACCGCAAATGATGTGGTATTTAAGGTCGTCAACATCAAGGGTTTTATCACCTTAACCTTTAAGAATTTTGTAATAATTTGGTTAATTTTTTCAATGTTAATGGGGGTTCGCTCTTTATCTTTCACCATTTTTGTGAATTTATCTTCTTTTGAATCTAAAACGATATTGGCTAATTTCTCATTGCTTATGATTTTGCGTATCGTCTTTATATCGAAAATTTTTAACTCTTTACAATTTTGAAGAAAATTAACGATTATTTTATAGTCTCTTAATAAATTGTCAAGCTGCTCCGGATCCTTAAAATATAAGGGGAGAAGGTGTTTTCTTAGAGCCTTTTTAATCGGTTTAGAATTGAATCTATTAAAATCTTCAATTTCACAGAAAAAAGTTCCCGCTTGAATTTTTTTTTGAACTTTATGAATAGACTTCACGTTATTATCTTCCATATAAGCAAAGAGGTGTTCGGAAATGTAAATCAAATCAGAGAGAAAGATAAGGAGGTAGAAAAATCCTGCTTTTTCATATTTTTCTAGGATTGTCGAGAAATTACTAAATAAATCAGAATCGTTAACAATCGTTAAAAGATTTCCCCGCAGATTACTAATGAAGGATTTTTGTTGAATCATGTAATCAAAAATATCTTTTCTTAATTGATTTAATAATTTCTTGAGACTTTCAAAACTAAATCCAACATAAGCCCATCGCCATGCACGATCTAATATTACCGACTCTAATAAGTTTAGTTCATAAATGTCCTTCTTTCTTGTAAAATCAGCTTTATAACTCAATTCATAACTAGGATCATAATTTTTATTATGCGGATCTGTTAGGCACCGTTTTCGATGGTGGTATTCCCGAAAATAATTTAAATTTACCGTATTAGAATACCTCTTAACCTCGAAAACATGATTTTTAATCACAATTCCTCGTTCTTGGAGGAGGCGTATAATTTTTGTAACATCCTTGATATAATTATTCGGAATAAATAAAAAGCCTAAAAGCTCAGAACTAAAGGTGGAATCATGAGTGCGCACAGAGGTTACAAAAGGCATGTTCTCTATAAGACTTTTAATGATTTTTTGGGATATTTGAGGGTGAAATTTTAAATGAAAAAAAATGAAATCCGCTTGTAAATTCTGATAGAGAAACCCATAGGAAGGACCAATATACGAATATTTATATAACCATTTTAAGTTTTCTGTAAACTTCCTGATACTTAGAGATGTCTTTATTTTTCCTATTCTTTTATATTTTGAAAATCGCTTAATATAACCTTTCCGAGACATATATCGCTTCTCTTCATAAAAAATCTTCTGCAAGATTCGAATAGTTTCTACGATTTCATCATTAAACAGGTTTTTCGAAGCTTTTAATACGAAATTTTCTAAAAAATCTTCAAAGAACTGTTCTTTATCATCATGTAAGGTGTTTGCATTATTCTGGATGAATTCAAAGAAGTATTGTACGGGTGTTTCTGAAATTTCTTTGTTTTTCAGTTGGAATATCTTATTCGCCCGTAAAAAATAAATCTCCGCTAATTGGCTTACGTTGGAGGTATTTCGGATTTTGTCTCTGAATTTTGATATATTTTCGTGGCTGTCCAACTGATTTTCGACAATGATATTAATAAAGATCTTGACTTTTATATTATCCATTAAACTCTGAGGAACAA
>WJKD01000831.1 GCA_014729315.1 Promethearchaeota archaeon
CTCCAAGAGGCACAGATATTAAAGCGCGTCGTAAGGAATCGCTTAGAAGAAAACGATTTGAAAGCGTGTCGAATATTATTTAACCGTCTTTCAGAGATTAAGGGTGGCCACGTCGACCTACATAAGTTAGTTAAATACGGGATCGGCTTCCATCACGCGGGTTTGCTCCCTACAGAGCGAAAACTAGTAGAAAATTTTTATCGAAAGGGTGCGCTAAAGGTGATATGCTGCACTACCACTTTGTCTGCGGGAATTAACATGCCAGCGCGGGTGGTAATTCTGAAGGACTTCAAGCGATTCGTGACCTCGGGATGCAACATCCAAGATTTTACAGGCTTTTTTGAGAACGGCGATGGATTCAGCTATTTTAAACCCTTCTCGCCGAACGAAGTGTTTCAGATGTTAGGGAGGGCCGGTCGTCCTGGGTTAGATTCAGTGGGCTACGGATTTGTCTTGGTGAACGATGTTCAGGAGAGGATGTGGGTCGAAGACCACTTTTTTCAGGGGTTTTCACTTAACGAAAAACTATTACCTAGATATAACGAGTTGCAATCGGGACTTAATAATGTAAACACGCTCAAAGAACAAGTGCTCTTACGGATATTTGAAGACCCCGAGATTTCTATACCGTCTTTGGTAAAGTTTTTCGAACGGACTTATTTTTGGTTTCTTGTCTCGAAAAAACGCTCGAGTAAATGGAAAATCCCAATCGAACAG
Source organism: Promethearchaeota archaeon (assembly GCA_014729315.1). Next base: position 718 of record WJKD01000831.1, read on the forward strand.
CTGCTCATGATACAGCAAATCCTTCCGAGGAATTTGCTCAAATTACATGCAAATCCCCGTAGGTTGCAACAGCTAAAAAAGGGGAACCTTAAGACCTCAATTTCCGGAATCACCAAAAGTTCAATTCAGGGCTACGTGAAAACGCAATACGGCGTGTTTACTTGCTCGCTTGACATCGATACGGGGATCCAATGCTCATGCGGCTTTCAAAACGGGATGTCGGACAAATTCGCTTCGCAAGAGTTTGCTTTCGAATTTTGCGACCATATATCCGTGTTTCTGCTCAGATTATTGAACGAACCCAACGAAAAATTTCAAAAATTTGTCAATGATCTGGTCCCGAAGACCATCAAGAATCAATATATTCTTACTTATCTCATAGAAAAGGGACTTGTGAAACCTACGACAGATAATAAGCTAAAATGCTCGCAGTTCGGCAAGTTGGTCATCAGGTTGTATTTGTATCCGACATCGGGCGTATTGATCCGCCATAAATTGGAACGAGATAACTTAAGTTCTTACCGTTCCATCCTCAAAGCTGCCTACGAGGTGGTAAAATCCGAAGGAAGGGCTCGGGGCGATAAAATGTTGGAACCAATCCTAGATTGGGCAGATGAAGAGCCACTCGAGACCATAATGGAGCGTCATAAGGTCATGGCAGGCGATCTCTACTCCATTAAGGACAATTTAAGCCGCATCGTTTCGTTTTTTGGAATAGTCGCCCAACATATTTCGATCAGCGGGCTTGATGTAAAGGATAGAATGAATTCTATCGCCGAGTTAAGCGAAACGCTGCGTATTAGGCTTCATTATGGGATTCGCGAGGAATTATTCGACCTTGTATTACGCTTGGACAATGTAGGGAGGGTGAGGGCACGGACTTTATATGACGCTGGTTACCACACATCGGACGCCGTTCGAAGAGAAAATCCTTACGTGTTAAGTCGAAGAACCGGGCTTGGTGTGAACTTGTGTAAATCGATCGTAAAAAACCAAACTCGAAAAAAGAATATCGATACCTAATCATTCTATGTATGTCCAATCCTGCTCAAAAGCGTCAACAAAAGAAGAAGGTGGTAAAAAAAATTTTAGTGAAAAAAAAAAAGATCTCTAAAGAAGAGGCAGTTCGAGGAGAAACCGTTAGGTTTTTACGTTCGAAAAAGATCGCAAAAGGCCATTTATCGCAAAGAAAATTTCAGCTCTTATCCGAGTTGGCGGTCTGTTTATTCGGATCCTCTCAAGATTCCGAGTCGTATCAGCACCTCTCTAAGGTCATCGTCTTAACATTAAGGGCTTCCGAAAGCATCTTTTTAGATAAAATCTTTTTGTCGACAAGCTGTTTGTCTGAAAACAATTTTCCCCCGAACATGGACACGCTTAAAAAGATTCATCGTCTTTTATTCCATGTAAACAGTATGTCAAAAAAAGAAAGGTGCGATTGTTTAGATTCTGAGCGATACTTGCTCAAATTGCGGTTGGATAAAATGTTAGGAAAACGTTAATTTTATAGCTAATAAGAAACACTAAAGAACATTAATAGTCAATAACAAAAATCGGGTGAACCGAATGCTCATTGGTTGTGGTAGTAATGAGTTTTTTTATAAATTTCTTTACCTACGGAGATTAGGAAAAATTAACGTAAGCTTGGTTGGGCAGTCATTTTTTATTTAAATAGATCGGTCACATCTAAATTTAAAAAATAACAGAACGAGAAAACACATTTTTAGAATTACCAAGTGATACCAAAAATGAGCAGCTCTCCAAAATCTGACAAGTTAAAACTGAAAACTAAACCTATATCCCATCCAAATATCGAATGGGAACAGGAATCAGACATTTCCGTCGATTTTATGAAGTACGCAAAAAATATTAGCCTCTCTTTTCATTGTTTTAAAGAACCCACTGCATTTGAGAAAACATTTTTAGACTTATCTGAGAACAAGCATTGGACCAAAATGGTCGAATTATTAAAAAAAGAGTTAGAATAAACTAAAATTAATTTAAACATCTTTAAGATAATTTTCATCTCATTTTCTAAATACTTCAAATAAAATAGAAAGATGGTGGTCCGGCAATTTTATTCAATCTTCAAATTTTTCTGTCAGAAATAATAAATAGACAGCATCATAAGATAAAATTAAAGTAAAACCAAAAAAACTGATTGGATAAAAGAATAATGTGAACCATATTTCTTGGATAATAATAGAGATATAATAATTAAATTAAGACTCAGTCCAGTAAAGGTTATTAAGACAAGGAGCGATAACTGGACCCTCATCCAATCTTTTTTTTGAATTCTTCATCGTATTTCTCAACAATCTATATCTGCTCTTGGGCAACAATCAATCTATTTTTTGAGATTATGAGGGGATATACTTCGGTCAAGCGCTCTGAAAAGTAAGTAGTTCGCGGATCTGAGGTATCTGTCGTTATTATTGCTTTTACGAAAAAATATTTTCCGGAATATTCTCCTATTTTCCAAGAAATAGGTCCTTTTCGAACTCGTCGACGAAAATTACGCACCCACTTGATTTTACACGATTTCGAACAAAAGAACCTCGTTGAGCGATGCTGTCCTTTGTTGACCAAAATCGTCCGAGCTCGTTTCATCGGCTTGCGGCAATATTCGCACAACATTTTCTTATTTTTGCTTGTTTTGGTCATTTATTAGTCTTTAAAATGGTTTTATTTTTGAGATTAAGAATACTAACAATTAAAGATTTTTAGAGTTGTAGTCTAACACACCTTTCACGATAAATCGCAATTCCTCCTCGTTGTCTATGGGAACCACGGACGCTTCGATGTGTTTCCCCAATTGTTCTATCTTTTGACGAAATAAGCGCCTCTCTCCCTCAATATTTTCTTTATAGGAAGTAAAATTAACGGCGGCAATAATAAGGTCGTAATCCCTATCAAGTGAGGTCACAAATGATCTAAGTTTTTCGACGGTATCTTTGTATCCTCTATCAGTCGAAAACACCTGCACAATCACTTTGGAAAACAATTCGATGTGGATTTTGGAAGGTCGCACTTCGAAGGAGATACCCTCGTCTGCCAATTTTCTGCGTAAACCAAACCTCACGGGGAGAGCTTGGCTCAATTTAACAGGTGCCGATTTTATCATATTAGTAGAGGATTTTTCTAACTTGCTGAGGTTTTCTGATTTTTTTTGATTCGCAGCAAACGAGGCGAGATTGGATTGTTTGGAAGAGGAATCGCAAGACGAATTAAGATCTTGAGGTTGTTTCAAGTAATCTTCGTCAAAAGATCCATCTTCGAAATCATCATTCCCGTCCTCCTTAAACTCGTTTTCGTAATCGAGCAATTCTTTTTGCTGTTCTTCGTAGTAATTCTTGATGTCTCCAGGATTGCGTAAGTTCACATCCATTCTTTTCAATTTGTTCATAGCGATCCTCAAATAGACTTCGTCGTTAGTGTCAGAGGTGTAAAGGATTACCACTTTTCCTGCGCGATGCCTTGCTGTTCGCCCCTTCCTTTGGATAAGACGTATTTCGGAGGCAACTACATCGTAAAAGACCACCATGTCGCATTCTGCAATGTCAAGTCCTTCTTCGCCGACGTTCGTGCTTACTAAGACATTAAACTCGCCTTCTTTAAACTGTTTCAAGATCTCGATCTGTTTTTTCTGAGATAATCCTTTATCACTCTTCGACTTGGTTGCCTGTCCGACGAACCTCACTGGCTTGATAGCCTCAATGGTTCTCAACTTGTTCACGATATTTTTTACCGATACGCGCAATTTGACGAATACCACGATTCGAGCAGCGGGATTTTTAGAAATCTCCTCTTCAAGGATCTTTGCGAGGACGGTATGTTTGGGATGAATTAAGTGTTCGGGGTCGAGCTCGTAGGCTTTTTTTAGACTGAGGTAAATCTGTTTAAGAACTTGCTCCGACGCCAGTACCTTGACTGCTTTAGAACTGCGCTTTTTTAACGATTCTTGATACACTTTCCTTTCCAGATAATCCAACACGTTGTCTAAGCCTTGCTGTTCGATTAATTCTAATATATGGTATAAAATTAATGCTTGGGCATTGACTGATAAGGCAGCGTACAATCCAGTTTTGCTTCCTGTTCCTTTTACGGCGCTCACCAACTCAGTATTTAGTTTCAATAAATCCTTGCGGATTACCTTATCGATTAATTTCGTGCCAGATTCCTCTAAAAATCCCAATTGCGAGAGATATTGCAGTCGCTGTTCAAGTAGATAATAGATTCGTTCCCGGCACACCTTCATCAATTCGGTTAATTCTACACTGATTCGATAGATGTCCATTGGTTTTAGGTAATTTTTAACATCATGGTCTTTTCGCGTTCTAAAGTGCGTGTTTTCGGGAGAGACTCTTAAAATATGACACAATTCGGCAATTCGTTCCTTGCTCGCGCCAGGCGAGGCAGTCAACGATAATATATTTCCATCGGGGTTTTGGACGGCGTATAATTCGGCGATCGTGGTGTAGGGATAATCCCCAGAAGCGTGATGAACCTCGTCAAAGATGATAAGGCATACTTTCGTGAGATCGTATTGAGCGCGCACCAGATCGTTTCTGAGCGTTTGTGGAGTGTAAAAAAGTATGCGATTTTTTTGAAACAACTCCGCACGTTTGTCGGGACTAACCTTACCTGTTAACACGGTAAACTCGTCCTCGGAGATGGTTAAAAAATTCAAAAAGGACTCGTAGTGTTGGTTGATTAGAGGACGCGTTGGGGCCATAATAACGATTTTACTATCGGGAGGGAATAGTTCCAAGGTCTTCGCAGCGACCAACACGGCGATGATAGTCTTTCCCAGCCCCGTAGGAAGTACAACCAACGAATTTTTCCCCACGCATTTCTCGGCGATAGCGATCTGATATTGCCTCGATTGAATGGAATCCGCTTTGATATATTCGCATTCGTTCGGGTCGATCACTTTACTCGTCTTGAATCACCTCGATTACGCTTTCGTGGATTTTAAGATGTGAAAATCCTTTATTGGTCTTGTTGTACGAGAGGATCTTTTCTCCAAGCTCCACGCATAGAGGGGAGGGGTAAGCCAAGTCGCCGCCGTTTTTGTAGAATAAATAAGGATGGCCTTTGTATAATTTTTTCAATTTCTCCACAAGGCTTGAACCGTTGCCATCTAAGTGGAACCCTTTTCCTCTTCTTACATTTTTAAACGCGTAGATAAAATCATTAATCACATCGAGGTCTTCTGGCTCAAGACAAAAGTAAGGCGGCGGGCAGGGAGCTCTCGGTTTTGTCTTTAAGTAGATAAACCCGTCTTTTTTATAGGATTCTAAGCCATGGTGAGATAGTGTTTCTTGAAATAATGATTGGAACCTTAGCAGTAATTCGAGGAGCTGGTCTTTATGAGAGCCGGAAATCTGCAGAAACTGCAAAAGCTTAGTAAAATTAAACTTTTTTTCGAATTTACCGTCAAATTCTTTGAGGGCGTCCGCTATGCGCATTAATTTTCCTATCACTTGACGATCCTCTAAAAAATCGGAATTTGTCGGCATAGATCAATAACTACCATAATCATATAAAAACAAAAAATCAGAATTTAGTTGATTTGTGTCGATCTCCACTCAATGAATAAAAAGTAGAAAATAATAATATTCATGTATGTTTTAGAATCTAATCTCTTTCGCTCAGAATAGATTTCACCTTATCTACATATTTTTGATGGAATTCGTAGAGATTTATCATGTTTTCTAGTGCCACCTTTTTTAGAGCCTCGTTTTTTTTTAATTTACATATTAATTTCTCCCTATTGAATATAACAGCAAAAAACCACGAGATCATAATAAAGAAAAAAGTAAAAGAATAGTAAAAATATAAAATAAAGGATTAAAAAAAGGTTAGTTCTTACAATGTAGCTTGTGTTTCATTTTAGAGGCAACGAAGATCACGCTGGTCGACGTAATCAAGGTTATTACGACGCCGATTCCCGCGCTTACCGCTCCGCCCGCAAGATTTTCGTTTTCTTGATCGTTTTTATTATCGTTTTTGCTATCGCTATCACTCCCCATATTGCTTCCGGTATCTGCAGGAGGGGCGGGAGGATCTGATTCGACTCCTTTAAAAAGAGTAATCGATTCAAAATGGTTATTACCTGCCGTGTCGTTTGCGTAAATCGTAATTTCCACGGTCTCATTATAGAATGTATCCCAGATTGAATGATTCACGTAAATAACAGAACCATCGAATGGAATTTCGCTGCTTAAACCCGTAATTGTATACCACGACTGATCGACGGATTGATCAAAGATATCCACGCCGATTTCAGGGGCGATTTCGTAAAAAGTCGCGCCATCGGCGGGGTTAGTGATGATAATTACGGGGGGCGCCGTGTCCTTGCGGATAACAAGGGTATAAAAATCTTCGTTACCTAATGAATCGTTGACGTAAAAAGTGATCGAAACAACGCCGTTCGAAAGGGAGTCCCAGGCAGATTGGTTAATACTTCCCGAGAATTCGGTAAAGAAAAATGTGTCCGCAAATCCTTGTATTTCGTACCATGAGGCGTTTAGGTTTTCACCGCTGATCTGGACTTCGTAAGGAGGTGCTGGTGCACCATAATGCTGATTTTCGAGTGGCAACTCAACTTCCAAGATCGGCGCAACCAAATCTTTGTGTATCTCGACTTGGGCAAAATCAAGGTTTCCGACTACATCTCTTGCGTAGAAGCGCACGATAACCGAACCGTTGTCCAATTGGTCCCAGACGGTTTGATTGACGGTTCCCGAAAATTCGCTAAAGAAATGTTTTTGTGGGTTTGAGTCTAGAGTGTACCACGTAGAATCAAGATTCCCCTCGACGATCTCAATGAGGTAGTCGGGTGCGAACGATCCGAAATATTCTCCTGTTAATGGTTTTAGAACAGTTATAATCGGGCTGTAGAAATCTTTTAATACGTCGATCTCTGCCAATCCTACATTCCCCAGCGTGTCATTGACATAAAAGGTGAGGCGGACGCTTCCGTTGGGTAAGTCGCTCCACGATTGTTGATTGATCGCTCCGGTCGTTCCCGAGAAAAAGTGTTTTTTGTCCGATTCTCCGATTTCGTACCACCTTAGATGAAGGTCGGAGCCGCTAAATAGCACCTCAAATTCGGGACCATTAGTACCAAACACCTCGTTAGCCGTTGGTGCCTCAATAGACACGATAGGAGCATAAATGTCCTTGTAGATCGAAACGCTTTTTTGCGCTTCGTTCCCGAGGGAGTCTTCGGCGTAAAAAGTTAAAACTACGCTTCCGTTCGAGACTTCTTCCCACTCGAATTGGTCGACGTCTCCTGAAAAGACTTCAGTCGGTATTTTAGTTTGTCCTTCGTCGAGCGAATACCACAATCCCGTCAGGTGCGGTTCTTGGATTGATAAACTGAAGCTCGGGGCGTAATATCCCACTCGGTCGTTGTTGTGAGGCGTAAGAATAGTTATTGCGGGAGGAAGAGAATCCTTCTTAACTGACACGGTTGCTGAAAAAAGATTTCCCATGGTGTCGTTTGCGAAGAAGGTGAGAACAACGGTTCCGTTATCGCATTGATCCCAAAAAGTTTGGTTAAGAGTTCCCTGATATTCGGTAATAAATTTTTTCTCAGTAATTCCGCTTAGAGTGTACCACACGCTGTGCACATCGGTATCTGGAATCTGGATCTCGTACTGCGGCGCAGTGAATCCGAACAATTCGCACGTATAAGGCGATAAGATCGTGATATTTGGAGCAACAACGTCTTTTAGGATTTTTATCTCCAAAAATGCTTGGTTTCCCGCGGTATCATTGGCGTAAAAAGAGAACACTACCGACCCGTTTTCGCAGTCGTTCCACATCTCTTGATCAATTTTTCCCGAAGTTTCTGTAAAAAAATAAGGCCCAATGCTGTTAACGAAATACCATTTTTTATCTAAATGTTCCTCTTCAATAGTAAGTTCGTAATTCGGGGAGTCTCCTCCGAATAAATCACCATTTTGAGGTGAAATAACTGAGAGTACGGGATGGCTTACGTCTTTTGTTATTTCGACCTCGCAACTCCCAACATTTCCCGACTCGTCTTCGGCGTAAAACGTAAAGCTCACATTTTCGCTTCCGAAGTTGTTCCAGATGACTTGCGGGACGGTTCCAGTTGGATAAGAAGCGGGATGTTCCACAAGGTTGTCGTTGATGGTAAACCACGCTTTAAGGAAGTGCTCGTCGTCTACAGAAAGGTTATACGAAGGCGAGTCTTGTCCAAATAGTTCTCCGTTAAGCGGACTTAAAATCGTCACGAGAGGATTGGTTGCGTCTTTTTCGATCTGAACTGCGCTTGAAGCGATGTTCCCCGCCGTATCGTTTGCGTAAAACGTGAGGTTGATAAACCCATCGTCGAGGTCTTGCCATAGATCTTCGTCAATCGTTCGGTTTTCAGTAACGGTGATATTAGTATTTCCTTCGTTCAAGGAATACCATATCGAATCCATATGTGGATCAGTTGCGCAAATGTGAAACGATGGTGGATCGTCTCCGATAACTTGGTCTTGCTCGGGACTTATAATCTCGATTACAGGTGCTATTAAGTCCTTGTAAAACGATATTTCCGTAAATCCCGTATTTCCCTCGTAATCTTCGGCAAAGATTATAAACTTAACAGTGCCGTTCGGAAGCAAACTCCATAAGTAAGCATCGATCGTCTCGTTGCCTTCGATCGTTTTGTTATACGCTCCGTCGTGAAGGGTGTATTTTAATTCCTCGATGTGTTCTAGTGGGATCTCAACCTCTAAATAAGGAGGAGTAATTCCGTGAATAGAATTCGCGAGAGGAGAGATTACGTCAATAATAATTATTGTCTCGTTTAGGACCGAATACGGATCTTCAGAGTAGCCATCTTGTACTAGCACGCTAATTTCGTAGATACCGTTCGCAGCAGGGGAATAAACCGCTTGAAACCACGAGTAATTCGCGTAATCCGTTTTTGAAATCGAAATATTGTCGTATAGTTGACCGTTCTTATACACTTCGGCGTAAGCGTCAGCGTTGTCTAAAGGTAGAATCGAAGACGAGCAGACCATCGATCCCGCGAACATAATGTCAACAGAGCGTTCGTTTTTCGAAACATTCGCACCAACCGAAAGAGAGTAATTTGTTTCAATGGAAAAGAACTTAGAAGCGATTTGGAGCGATCCCTCAAAAACCCTAATAATTCCCGTAACGCACGGATAAGATTGAGGTTCGACAGGGACTAAAAAGGATCCTTGATAGCTCCCGTCGGGCTGCTGTGGCATGTCGACGAATCCCACTTGTCCCGAAAGGAAGTAGACATCTACAGAATCTCCGAAGTTCTCGACAACTACGTTGCATAAGGAGGCGTTTATCGTTGCGGTATCTCCTATGTCAACCACCGCTGGATAGTCGGTAGAAATCCTCACTTGATCGGTTTTTGCCATCTCGATAACCCATAAAAGAGCATCTTGGTTGATGTTTTGACGATCCGTCGTTTCGTAAAATTCTCCCATTATTTCTGAATAACACTCTTTTACTAATTGTTGACTTAGTTCTACGTTGAAATCTATGTCGAGTTCTAACAACTCGTCAAGCTTGAAGCTAAAGTAGAAATCTTTCAGGTTGGAATAGTTAAGATTGCGTTCCACAAAAGTTTTTATTTTTGTGGAATCTAAATCGTAGGATTCAATCGCTTGGAGGGCGTAGCAACCGTAATATGTGTTTTCGAGGATTTTTTCAAAAGTGTCGGTGTAGTCGGGATCGATGTAAAGTTCCGTATCGGTTTCAATTATCTGATTATGCAGGTAGAGAGAGAGGTTCAAGGAGTCGAATGATAGATCGGTTATGTTACCTAATGCAAAGTAGTCGCAAAGGAGTTCCAGCGTTTTCACAGCGTAATAGCTCTTTTCAATAAATACTTTATCGTTTAAGTCTTCCAGAGTCTCGTATGCAATAGGTATTGATGGGAGAAAGCCGCCGATATTTTCGTATCCCTCCTCGAGAAATTGCGAGTCAACGGTACTATTAATAAACCCGTAAAGGTCGTGCGTAGCGTCGAAATCGTCTAGCTTGTAGAGTTCAAGTAACCCGGCTAAAGCGTGATAATTATGTTTGTGAGAGCGAAGTGTCTCGATGTTTTCAAAAAGTTCTTGTTTTCCTAATCCGAAGTATTCGATGGGAAACGTGCGAAATGAGATAGATTCCGAGTCTGTGTAACCCGTAAACCATTCAAAATCTAAAAAATTGTGGTAATAACACGCTTCCTCGACGAGTTCATATAAGCCTTGTATGTCTAAGTCGGGCACGCGATCCATGTAAGCAAAGGATTTAATAACCGAGTAAAGTAACGTCATTGAGGCATAGTCTTGCGAGATCAGAGAAAATCCATAATCATATTGTAAGTATTTTAGGGTCGCTTGAGCAACTTCCGTTTTGTCTTCTTCGCTTAATTGACCCAATTCTCCGATGTTTTTAAGCGATCTAAGAATTTGGAATGCATCGATTAATTCGTGGTATCCCTCATGTCGAGAGCTATCCCAATTGCCCATCCCGTTTCGATGGTTAAGCACCAATTCGACCGCCGCAGACCTATCGAAAGATGAAAAGCTAGTTAGATCGGCTAATTCGACGGCTATCGTGGTTGCTACTAAGTCCGTGTAATTTTCGGGAAATATAACGCGCGTCATCCTAAAAAAACTCTCGTCTTCTTGTTTATAAAGCCCGCTTAAATATTGATGAAAGTCAGGAATGCGAATAGTCGCAATTAAGTTGAAAATCTCGAGCGTTTTAACGCAATACCACGACGACATGAGGTTCGGCTCGAAAAAAGCTCCCAAGCTGTCAAACGACATGTCCTCGTCGTTGAGAAACCCCCCGAAAAAGATATCACCAGGATTTATAGATTGCAAACAATTTATAAAGCTAACGATCTCCGTCTTTTGAGCGCTGTGAGAGTTCCAATCGTCCATCAGCATATTTAAAACAAGTACGGCGTAATAAGTATTGTCCATCGTCGGGGTTCGCAATTTTTCGGGAAGAGAGGTGTCGAATGGTTGTCCGATAAACCCACCGTCGTTCGTGTTATAGCAATTCCATATGAAATCTATAACTTTTTGAGTATCGATAAGATTCAATTGATTCAACAAGTCTAAAGTTAAGATCGCATAGCAATTAACCTCTAATAAGGAAGCGTAGGGGTAATACGCTTGGTCTAAATTTATATCCAAGTAACGATAGGCGTATGTGTCGTAAAACAAACCTTCGGTATCGTTGTATTTCGACATAACATAATCTATTAGAAGAGTTTGGTTTAGCTCTGAAAGCTTTCCTAGAGCATCAAACACATAGACTCCGTAATAGGTTGCTTGTAGCGAGGGCTCGTATATTTGGTTGAAATATCCGATTTCGGTGTATTGGTCAAGCTTTGCGTCTAAAAGCGAATGGAGGACATCATAATTCATCTCTGAAATCGTTGAGGGTGAGATATTGGTCTTCCAGACCAAACCCTCGCAAAGTATTGATGAACGCTGAGAATTGGGTTCTGGAGTAGTACTTCTAATAACTGACATTATCACTAGTATTCCAAGAAATCCGAATAGAAAGATAGCTTTCACTTTGTTATTGGTTAAGTGTGATTTTTTCAAGTTCAATATCACATAATTATAGTTTTGGTAGATAAAACGAGAGAAGATTCGATCTATAAAAAGAAAAAAAGTACAAGTTCGCGCGCTTTCCAATACTTAGTAATATACTTATTAATTACCGTAAGCGGAAGTTGAGATTGACTATAAAAAATTAAAGAAAAAAAGGGAAAAAAAAATTCTTATTAGTTATCCTTTAAGGGATCTACTTTTAAACTTGGTTCCGAGCAAAATCGTCCCCGATGTTCCGGCCATAATAGCTCCAACAACCGATATGACTATTATAAAGGATTCACCGATACCTTTGAGAGGATCGATGTCTTTCGTAGTCTCAGACTCCTCGTCGTTGTTGTCGATCTCCGACATGTAAGAAGGTATGCTCCACGACATGGCCTCCGAAAACAGTAAATCGTCTTCGATACTAAATGGGTCTTCGAAGTGCACATCAAATCGATATTCGCCTTGATTCGGAAGGATATATGCGAACCGATATTCGCTGTTTTCATCGAAATGATGACCTGTAAAGTTCAACACACCGAAAAGCTGTTCATTCTTATAGATATTAGCGTACATTCGGCACTCGTAGGTAGGAAAGGTTTCCTCGTAGGTTCCCCGGGACACATTGACGGTCATCTCGAGCAGTTTTTGCGTTTTCTCCACTGTTGGATCCACGATAAGATTATAAGTTGCGTTAAATTCAATTGGCATCTGGCCAATCAAATCAGACTTATCGTAAATTCTCAAATATCCGCTAACCTTCGGACTATATTTAGACTCTACGGGTACATAGATTTCTCCGTAAAATGTGGCGTTCTCTGCTTTTACAAGCTCAATAGTTCCCGTCTGCTCGCTTTCAAACTTCACTACGCTATATGGCCCAAAGTCCTCCAAGAAGATGTTACATAAGTTCACCGTGAGGTTTGCATATGATCCCAGCACTACTTCGCTCGGATATTGCGGAAAGAACCTCACGGGGTCTTTTTTTGCTAATTCGCACACCCAGAAAAGCGGTTCGTAATCCACGAATCCTTGATAGGGCTCCGAAGTATCGTAAGACGGATAGATAAATTCTCCTAAAGTATCGTTGTAAGACGATTCAATTAAATGGTGAGTTTTGGTCAGGTTAAACTCGTATTCGTATCCAAAAAGAGCGAAAATTTTGTAGCAATAATAAACACTCTTCAGGTTAGAATAATCGAGCCGATTTTTCGCAAAATTGATAATCTTTTGATCGATTAGGTTGTATCTGCCGATGGTTTTTAAGAGGTAAGCAGCGTAATATGTAAACTCCAGATCGAGGGCTTCGTCTCCAAATTCGGAACATTCGTGATCATAATAGATTTCCTGCGATGTTTCTCGTATGCTTCTAAATATGTAAAGCCACAGCGCGTCCTTATCAAACTCAAGTTGCGAAGCGTTTCCCATTCCTAAGTGTTTAGATATGAAGTCCAAGCTTCTCACAGCGTAGTAAGCGTTCGTAAGATCCACGAGGTTATTAAGCATTTGTGGCGGAAATACTCCAAGGTGAGCTGAGGGAAGAAAACCGCCGAAATTCGTTTCTGATTCTGCGAGGAATTGGGAGGTAAGTATGGAATCTAAAAGGTCTAAGAGGTCGTGTTCCACTTCGAAATCATCTAATTTATATAGGTCCTGCAACGCAGTAAGCGCCCAATAAGTAGCTTTGTGATCGTCGAGGGACTTTAGGATCGGAGAATATTTTTTTCCGATTGTATTGTAGTATTCGATGGGATATGACCGGAAAGGTGTTTTAGTGGAATCGAAGGAAGTGCACTCGAAAAGCGACCAGGTTTCTGAGTTCATGCTATAGATATAGACGGATTCGAGCTTTTCGTAAATGCCTTGCAGGTCTAACTCGCTCGTCCGTTCGAATAGGTTAAAACTTCGCGCAATGACCGAAAAGAGTTCGATCGTGGTATAATCGTTCGGAAGTAAGGCAAAACCCTTATTGTGTTGCTCGTAGGTTAGAATCGCTGTTACTATTTGGGTTTTTTCGTTTGCCGATAAGGCACCAATCTCGCCTAATGCGTCAAGCGATCGTACGACTTGAAAGGCGTCTATTAGTTCGCAATAATCCAGCACGTTCGAGCCGCTCCAAGTCCCTCTCTGGTTGCGATTCTCGAATAAGAAGTCTAAAACGCCTTGTTGGTCGATCTCGGTCAGTCCGATGATATCCGCAATTTCTAAAGCCATTGCTGTTGCGGGAATGATCGTGGAATTTACGGGATCGGGGCATTCCGCCATCTTAAAATAGCACACTTCTTCGTTGTAAAGCGAGAGAAGGTAGTCTTTAAGGTCATCCACGCGCATAGACGCTAAGTATTCGATAATTTCGAGGCTTTTAACGGAATAATACGATAATTGGACATTCGGTTCAAACATCTCCGAGGTGTCGATGGAAGACGAATTGTCGTTTCGGAAGCCACCATTAAACGCTTGTCGCTCGCCGATAAATTGCTGTAATTCCGCCTTTTCCGAGCTGTAATATGCCCAGTCGTCAATTAACTTGTCTAAAGTAAGTAAGGCGTAATAGGTATTGTCCATGGTTGCGATGAGATATTCTTCGGTAAGTTCCGAATCGAAAGGTTGTCCGAGAAAACCGCTCGTATAAGGGTTGTAGCAGCTCCAGATAAAATCGAGCGCAGCTTGCTCGTCAATGGACTCTAAACTGTTCAGGATTTCTAAGGATAAAAGTCCATAGCATGTGGTTTGAAGCTGCGTAGTATAGGGGAAGTAGTTAAAAGACTCGTCCCGCCGAAAGTAGCGCAAAGTGTAGAGGTCAGAAAACGAACTTGAAGTGGGATCGTAATAGTCCATTACGAAGTCAACAACATATGGACTCTCAATTAGATCTAATTTTCCCGCCGATTGAAGGACAGAAAGCGCAAAATAAGTCGCCTGTAAAGAGGGGATATGGGACTGATTAAAGTAGCCATACTCATCGTATTGTGCAATTTTTTTGTTCAGCGTCTCGGTAATAAGTTCTAAGTTGGATTTTTCTGGAGAGTCCGATAAAAGCGGGAATTCAGATTCAGCAAAATCGGCTTTAATTGTCGTGAAACCGTTATAAAGAGAATTCTGATTCGAGAATTTGTCTATCCCTGGCTCTATAAAGAGAAAAACGGAAAAGAGTGCCAGATTAAGAAAAAAAAGCGCAATTATCGACCATATTTTTACATTATTTTGTATTGTTGTGGTCCTCATTTTTTTATTGAGAAATTAATTGATATAATGCACACCAATCCACAATTATATAAAGAAAAAATGTAGAAAATTGTAAAATAAGAGAGATTAATAGAATTACAATATGGCAAAAAGATATATTTATGTAAAATCGAGACGAGTAAAAGTTAAAAGGAAAAAAGGGGATAAGAACAAGAATGGAATCCGAGCACGACCCAAACGACAAAAAGCTAAGTTAGGCGCTCGGCTATAGTCACACTAAGCTGTCGTAAGGAGGTCCTTTCCCCACTTTAAGGAATCTTAGCTCGCTTCTTCGTTTGTCGTTTACCGTAACCAGTAAAAATGGGGTACTATTATTACTTTCAATAAAAAATATCAGTCTACCTTCGGACATGGAACTGTAAGAGAGCATTTCACACTCTATACGGTCTTTAGAAAAGTGGCGAACGACCTCTTTACAGAATTTGTGAAATTCCTCGGGATATCTAATGTCTGTCGTATTCTCAGCCTTCGTTTTTGATTTTTCTTGTGCTTCACGACGGTTCGGTTCTTGCTCGATTATCGGGATATCTTCTCGTATTTTTGTTCTCTCGGCTCTCTCTTCGGGTTCGACTATTTTTAACTTTTCCATGACTTTCCTCAATTTATTTGACGACTTGACCAAACTTTTAAAGCCCGGAACTTTGAATGTTTGGAAAATCCGTCGTTTGACTTGCGATTGGATGGTACTCATCACGATTCCCAGTCGTTTACAAATGGCATTGACCGTTAATTCATCTTGATAACAGCAAAGCGCTGCGATTGAGGTCACTACGCCGGCAATAACATCCTCGGTGGTGTTGTAAATGAGTTTCCATAGTTTCGCTAAAATTCGCTTTGAAAGGAAATAAAACTCCATGTCTAACCCAAAATGGTCCCGAATTTCCATGATTTTTTGAACTACATATCCTCGTTTGTCGCGTTTGACATATTCGGGATAATATTCGAGTATTTGCAGCTTAAAAGCGTTAAACTCGTTTTTAGAGATTTTAGCGACATCGAGTAGTTTTTTTTGTTTGATCGACACTTTGCGGATTTTACAGCAAAAGTAGATCACCAGGGGAACCAGTTTATCGGGGTTTCGATATTTAGTTCCGGGATTAAGTTTTTGCCAAATAGCTTTTACTCTCGTTTCTACATAAGATCGAACTGCTTCAGGAAGGTTTAATCTGGCAAAGATCCGGCCGATTTCTTTGGACGCGTCCATAAATGTCCTTTCTTGGTTATCTTTAATATTATTTAACTTGTTTAGGCGATTAAATTGCCTCGACTGTGTGGTTCGAAGGCGTTCACGGGTATATCCTAAAGTAGTTCCTCGCAAGACTGCGTGTTGCACTCGTTCCTCTTCGTAAGGTCTATGATATTGAAACACTTGCGTTTCGAGGACTAAACCGCAGTCTCTGCATACGTAGCCTTCGCGAGTCTGAATGACATCCTGAGAATCACACGCCTCGCACTTAAGGTCATAAAAATTTGCGTTTGCTGCCATGTCTGCCATTTTTCTGATCACATTGTTCTTTTTTTTGTAATATTTTTTTTTAAAGAAGTCGCATTTTTTCTGTTTAAAAATCCCTCCAGATACCAAGGAGAGATCTTTCAACGACTCCTAAGAAATATATGGGGGTGTGTTTGCTTTTTAAACTCTACGGTTGCCGAACAAGTTTCAGATATTAATTTTATTTGTGAATGATTTTCGAGAAAAATAATAAAAATTGGTAGTTTGTTCGATCATTTTCGATCCTCAATTTCTACCAGAAAAAATCGATCGTCACTTGAAATTTTTAAAACATAGTAGGATTGAGCACATAC
>WJKD01000075.1 GCA_014729315.1 Promethearchaeota archaeon
ATGAATATAGAAAATTTATTGCGCAAAGGCAACAACTTTGATTCGATGATGTCATTATCGTAAATTCTAAATAATCAGAAACATTTATTTCTTTTATTTGTATAAGGAAATAACTATCAATTCTAATATTCCGGGGAAGGAATTTCTGAAATGATAAAATTTATCATTCTGGCGATTGCGATCGTTTTGTATCTGGCGTTTGCCTCTATTCTTGGCAAGGTTTTGCGCCACAACCGAAGGCAAATGGAGCGGATAATAACGATCCGTGAAGCGGAATTGAAGTGCGATTAATATTTATTTTTCAAGAAGTATCAATCCTTTAATAATCAGCATCCCAATAAAATTGAGTCCCTCTGTTCCAAACTCTTCGTTAATTTTTAATATTTCAGGCGTACTATCCAGAAAATCCAGGATCGGTTTTGCATCATTAGTGACATTCACATATCGGCTGCGGTTAATGAGGTAATATCCTGATGGGTGGGATTTGAGTTTATAATTCTTTTTCAAGCGATCATGTTTATTCAGATATAATTTTTCGGCCGAATTTCTTTTTGCATGATTCTTTACCGTCCCGCAATTGATAAAAGGATCTTTGGCAAGATTTTTATGATATGCTGTTGCCCGGCACCCGCCGCGGCAGTTTCTCAGTTCAGGACAGTCAAAACAATCCTGCGGTATTAAGGAATTCCAATACTTCAGTGCATCGGATTTCCATATTTCCTCTATGGGCGTGTTGAGAATATTCCCCAGTTTTATCGGTGCGTGTGTACAGGGGCGAGCCATGCCGTCCGGTCCGATCGTACAGTGAGTAATACCGGATGTACATCCTTTCATTGAAAAAGACGATTCATCAAAACATGCCGGTATGCAATTATTAAACACAATGCTTTTATCCCCTCGATGCAAATTAAGTATATAATGAAAAATATTTCTGAATTCGACAGGTGACAATTCGCAATCAGCAAGATTATTTCCGTAATATCGACTGAAAGCTATAGAGAAAACATCCAGTGATTTCCCTAATTCAATAATTCGATGAATGCTTTGTACATTTTTTTTAGTTAAAACAGTATTGGTTGCCACCCGAATACCCGCTGCAACCGACTTTTGAATGTTGGAGACGACTCCATCAAAACGATCCGTTTTCACAAATTCAAAATACGATTGTCTGTCATGCCCGTGCAGTGATATTAAAACGCCATCGCAATTGTTGCACTCGGAAATCAGCGAAATGACTTTATCGGGATCTTCCCAATCTCCGTTTGAAAAAATGACAATAGGAATATCCAATGAGTCGATGGTCTTGATTATCCGGTCAAATTCCGGATGCAATGTACACTCTCCGCCCGTAATTCGGAAACCTGCGGCATAAGGTTCGACCTTTTCAATAATTTTATTCCAGGTCTTATATTCTAAATGTTTTTTTTGATGCGGAAATATATTGCCACAACCCGGGCAGTCGTGATTGCAGGAGGAGGTAATTTCCAGAGTAAAGATGGAGGGAGTTGCCGGAAAATGAAGTTTTTGTGATAATTCAGAATACACATCTCCATTGAATGACACCGAAGATCGATCATTTCTTTGTTCCATTTGATTAAATGAACACATTAAATCATTTTTTGCAGTCAAACCTCGCAATGGAACTCCATCAACAATTCATCCGGATCGGTAATCTCGATTTTATTCGGGACATCGCGATCAACAAGCATCACCTGGATACCTGGCTTCTTTTCATTAATAAAAAAACGTGAAGAATGCGTTTTTTGCTTTGGCGATTGAGATTCCGTTCTAATCTTAGATTTTGATTGTATTTCCATGAAGCAGCCCTCTCTAAGATATGATGGTTTTCGATTTTGGTATAACTTCTGAAATGTAGGGTTTGAATTCTTTCACTAACTGACAAACCCGTTCAAGATCATTGTGTATTGTGTAAAAATCTTCATTTTTCCATTTTTCAGTAAGCTGGTCGCATATTTTAATTGTCTCTGGAAAATCCAATTGCATTAATTTTTCGGTCAAAAGTTCTAATGCGAGGGGGAGGCGCATGTGTTTCGTATTAACAGATAGTTTACATTCTTCGTATAACTTTTCAAAAGCTTTATCATGATCGCCTTTTGCGAATAAAATATTACCCTGCATTCCGGTGGCAATACCACTCATCACGATGTTTTTTGAGAGGTTTGGTTCTCCTCGCTCCAAGTAATTCCATGATGTATTGATAAATTCTTTAAATTTTTTGGGTAAATGCCGGAATGCGTAATACAAGGTTGCGAGTGTCAAATGTGCTTCGGCAATTCGATAATGGTCATTTGCTTTTTTCGCCTCACTCAGTGCAGATTCTGCGTAATTTTTCGCTTTGTTAAAATTAATGTCAGAATTCGGAGTTTCTATTTTTTCCGATCGCACCACCCGACCAAGTATATTATAAATATCGGCAAGCTCGCTGGATTGAGCATTTTTGTCAAAGATTTTTTTGGCTTCATGCAGGTACTTATAATATTTTTTTAGATTGCCAATACGGCTGTACAGGTAACCCCAGAACCTGTTAATATAGCCAAGTCCCAATTCGTAACTACTATCTTCATAACATTTTTTGGCCAGAGTGACTTCTTCGGCAGCTTCCGCGGTATTGCCCAACTCCCAGAATATATTGGCTAATAAATAGTGTCCATCTCCTTCTTCTCTGATGCGGTTTAATTCTTTAAAAATACTAATACCCGCTTTACAGATACGACGCGCTTCGGATCTCTTTTCCTGACGACGCAATGCGGCTGCTTGATTATACAGGATATTTGCATAGTAACTGTCCCGACGAAAAATACCAAGCTCGCGCATTTTATAAGTGAGCTTATTTGCTTTCTCCCATTGACATTCTTTCATTCTAAGTGAGTATTGTTCCTGGAGTTTTTTACGATTCTGTAACTCTACAACTGTACTTTTAATAAACGACAGGTTATCCACTAATTGTTTGTGAGTTTTATCCAGCTTTTTTAATTTCCAGTAATCAATACCATAGTCACAACAAGACAATGCTTCTGTGGGATCTTCAGTTGCCAGTTTCAATAAAAAATCATCCAGTCGATCCAGCGCACGTTCAAAAAATGCTGTTTTAAAATTAAGACAATTTTCGCAGGCTTTGATAAATGCTTCCATTGCCGGAGTATATGTCTTTTCGATGATCGCAATTTGACCTTTTAAATTGTCCAGAATACTTTCTAATAACAGATATCGTCCACCCGATATATTTACAGCCTTATTAATATGCTTTCGGGAATCTTCTAGTAAATTCTGCTCCTCAACTAACTGGTTCGCATTTTTTATTGACTGATATTCATTAAAATATATATTGGCAAAGGTTAAATGGCATTCGCAAAGGAAATATTCATTCCCGGTTTTACCAGCATATTCTAACGCTTCGGTAGCATATTTTTTCGCTGTTGGGAAATCTTTTTTCCAGGGAGCAGCATATAAACGCGCCAGATCTTTGCACACCTCAGCCAGATAATCTTCTTCATTGAGGTCGTGAAATGTCGTGTAGGCATTTTCAATGTAATTTAACGCATCTTCAGGAAAACCAATTCGGAAATGAATATACCCTTCATAGCGATCAATCCAGGCAAGGAAAAGTTCGCTTCCTTCAGCTTCTTCAAATAACTGACGAGCGTAATGTAAATATTTCATCGCTTCCGCTGTGCCGCCTAATTCCCATAATACCATACCCATCACATAAGCCGATTTCCCGCGAAGTAAATCATCCCCCCAATTATCTCGCAGCATTAAGCTGATCTGGCACAGGTGTCGGGCTTCTTCCAGATTCCCCTGGAAACGCTGGACATTCGCGATATTATTCAGTGTCTCGGAAAGTTTGAGTATTGAGGTTTTATGATCAGGATTATCTTTGTTGACCCTATTTTTATCCGGCAAATGCTTTTTCAGTTCTTCCAGAGCTATGTGATAATTTTCAATGGCTTCTTTCCAATTTCCTTTTTTGCGGTGACAAAAACCAAGGAGGTTATAGACATCACCAATTTTATTCCTTAATAATGTATCGACTTTGGAGAGATCTTTATATTCTTGATCAAACAAATTTTTTAAATTTTTAGTGCCATTTTCCACGATGGTTTGCGCACGATCAATATCGTTTCGACACACCTCGACCCACCCCTGGTAATAGGTATTCAGCATTATTTCCGCAAGCGGTGTAAATTGTCTCGGATACTGTTTCACGATTTTTACAGC
Source organism: Promethearchaeota archaeon (assembly GCA_014729315.1). Next base: position 4,240 of record WJKD01000075.1, read on the forward strand.
TAAATCTGCCAGTTCTTCATGACGTTTTACGCGGATCTCATCGAAGATATTATCAAATATTTTGAATCCATTGTGAAAATCCAATCCTAATTGGTAGTAGTTTCTTTCTATTTCATAAGATTTCAATTCAAGATAATTTTCGTACGTCGAATCCTGTTTATATTTTACCTCTAATAAATCGATTTTCTCATCATAATATTTAACGACTTCTTCATTCAATTTCTTCCGGGCAATTCCGGAGGCATCCCGCCTGGGCCAGATATATTTATTCAGCAATCGGGTGACTTCATCATGAAGAATAAAATAATCTTCACCTGGAATCTCTTTAATAAATGGCAAATCTGTCAACTCTTTCTTGTCTGTAATTTTCGTATCTCTCCTCAACAATTTATTAAGAAGTTCAGAATTAAATCTGAGATGGACATGTGCCATTTTTAATAATATATCATCAATCGGCGTTTTTAAGATGCGAATACGATCGACTAACTCAAACTCGAACTGCTCAGAAATTTCATTAAATTTTTCCGTGTTATTCTCGTGAATGCCTTCTAATTCGCTATATGATTTTTCCGTTAAGTCTGATATTTCGATACCTCTTTTTAGCCATTCAATAGCTAATGCGATTTTAATCGGGTTGCCATTAGTTAACAACTGAATTTTTTTTCGCATCTCCTCGTCAATAAACTTGCCATCTGCTGATTGGTCGAAATACATTTCTGTTTCATCAAGATCAAATCCTTCCAACTTCATAATCTGATAGGACCGTTTGCTAAATTCAAGGTCCCGAAGTTGTTTGTGAAAGAAGTCATTTACCGATAGTGAGGAATTAGTGGATTGTGGCGGTCGCCCTGCAAAAATAATAAGGAGATTGTTCACTTCTTTGGCAATGCGAAGAATAAAATCCATTAAAGTGGTGTCGAAAATATGTTCGCTTGTATCGAAAAATAAAACCACCTTAGATCCGTTCCGCGTAATGCTTTTCAAATTATTTTTGAATTGTTTTTCTACATTATCATGAAGCAATAATCGTCGCCCCGGTTGCTCAGGTTTCTTTTCTCGTTCGAATTCATGAAATTCCTTTAGCGCTGTTTTGTAATTTTCAAAATTATGCTCGGATATTTTACTGATCTGATTCATGATAGAAATTTTGGTGCGATATATGATTTGAGAAAAATCAATGATTTGTGAGAGTTGATAACGTTCGTCTTCCCCCAGTGTTTTTTTTAGACGAAGGAGAATCGTCGTTTTTCCAATACCGCCTTCGCCGTACATAATAAAAACCCCGGAATGAGAGTTCAGAGAGGAGAGGAACTTATCAATTTTACTCAAAAAGTCCTCTCGCCCGATGAATTCCGGGAATGTATTCTCAATGTTAGACATACGATACCTCAATGAAATTAAGATATTATTCGTTTAATTGGTTGAATGAATTTTCTTCCATTTTTTATCATGGCGATACACAAGGTCTTTGAAAATTTTATCAAGATCGGTTTTTGCCTGGTCATTTTCACTGACGCGAATTATTTGTTCCTTGATTTCTTCATCCTCATCCCAATCGTCCAAAATCAATTCCTGAAGCCTATAATCAATCTCAATTTTTTTTGACCGCCTGTACAAATTATCAAGATATTGGTTTATTTTATCTTTCAGATAGTCCTTCCAATTCTCGATGTTATCGTATTCGATTTTCATGACGTGATGATAAATGGCCTCTAAAATATATACGCGACGCCAGCTTGTTTCTATATTATCGGCAGCTTCCTGTCCTGTTCCCAAACCATTTAGATTTTTAATCCGATCTTCGTACATTATGCAGGCAATATCATTTAATTGTTGATAAAGCTCAGGAGCCTCAAACTTCATCCACGATTGGAGAATTCGGCGCACGGCGAAATCGAATCTAAAGGTAAATTTCATTTCATCCTGATTAAACAATGCGGTTTTCATAAGTTGGGCGATTAACCTGCTCTGATCGGCGAAACGGTCGGTAGAGTCGCCATCTAACAGTATAATTTTGTGGTAGGCAAGTACAGATAAAACATCCTCATTAAAACGTCGAAACGGACTTAAACACCAGAGCAAATATTGAATTGACTCATGATAGCTATTCAATGTTTCCTGAAGAATAACTCCAATAACGTTTTGTTTGAATAAAAGTTCTTTATTCGGCTTAGTATGGATTTTTTTTGCAATCGTTAAACATAATCGATTTATAATTCTGGGATGTCCTTGTGAAAGCGTGTACACTACATTAGTTAGTTCTTCTACTGTTTGTGGTGTAAGCAACTTTTTTTTAATTAATACCGGATGTAATCGTTCGATTGCTTGTGTCAGCAAATTACGGACCGCTCTGTCATCTAATTTAGAAATTGTAATATAAATCGGAGTCTCAAAACACCAATTTCGTCTAATAATTTGGTGCCTCGCAGAAAAAATCATTCGAAAAGTTGGTTGTGGCGTAACAAGATTATTAAAAGCCGCTATCATTTTCTCAAGGTATCCGCCTGCTCCAACCAATTTTTTAATACAATTTTCACTTATATTGTCGAGTCCATCGAATATAAAATAAATTATAGGTTCTATATGGTCTCCATTTTTACTTGTACGATTAAATCTTTCGTAAATTCGGAACAATGCGTCTGTAACCGTGATTCTATCCAATTCTGGCAACTCATTAGACGCATAAAGATTTTTTAATTTCTCGCTAAGTTGTTTGATGATTTTTTTGTTAAGCAATTCGAGCGTTTCGTCGTTATTTAGTTCTCGATTTTCGTCTTCGGAAAAATCCAAGTATATATAGCAACATGCATAATCATCTCGTGAACCGGAATTGTTATTTTTATTTTCAGCTAAATATCTCAATACATAGCTTTTGCCAAAACCACTCGGACCATGAACCTGTATAATAGTTTTCTTTGCATTGCGAATAACCGATATTTCCTGATCCCTATTAACGAATTCGAGAGGATCAAGAAAATCCGGGCTGTCATCACTTTTAATAGATTTAATTTCGTCTTTAAAAACATTTCCAGCTAACTTAAAAAATTGAATCCGCTTTTTATAGTATGTTAAAAAATTTTTATCGCTTAATTTTTCTATTGTTGAGCTATCTGTTAAAAACCGATTGTATCGATCAAGAATCCGGTGGAAAAAGTTAATTCTTTCATCTTTATTTTTTATATGAGGTAATTGAACTTTTACTTTTGGTATCTTCATTAATTCAAACGTTTTCCCTAGTTCAGAAAATGCCTGATCAAAGTCATCGGAGAAATCGACATAAGTTGTGTCAGAAATGGCAGGAGGAATTATTGTTTTATCTAACAAAATCGGTACAATTGTGACCTTGCCTTGTTGTAGCTGTCTGATCAGTGCAACGCTTAATTCTTTCTTTACCCAATTGGAATTTGTTGAATGTTGCGAAAGCACAATTAAAAAGAAATCACATTTTTCTATCTTCTTAAATATGTCAAAAAGTGAATCGCCGGGTGCAAGAAATTTTTTATCGAAATGTGTTGTTATGCCGGGGATATTTTTAAGGGAATCGATTAGTTTTAATACAAATTCTGAATCCTCATGAGCGTAGCTAATGAAAACCCTTCTGTTCTGATTTGCCATACCAAAGATCCTTTTGCATGGATTGAAATTTAGAGCAATGATGATTTAATTTTACAAGAACAGGATAGAATAAAGCATTATTGGGTTGAAATTAAAAGCAAAGTTAAAAATATAACGAAATTAAATAAATAAATAGAAAAATGCAAGAAAAATTTTTTACTAGAAGTAGTTCCGTTTTGAGAAAGTCGTTATACAAGCAAGAAAGAAGCATGAGAGACAGTCATTTCAGGATTGTTAATATTCATTAATTTAATAAATATTTTTGTAATTGTCAATAGAAAAACAATAAATTTATAAATCCTTCTATGAATTCGCAATTAATGACAGTGAGCGAAAGCAGAAATCCCATATCTTTACGTAATTTTAAACTTTCCGTAACATGCCGATAATCATATTAGATTATTTTCCGTTTATTTTAACTTTAGTCAGGGATATGAAAGCACAATATATTCAAAAAAGACTTCAGCAGCTTTTTATGCTGTCGCCGGCGGTTCATTTGAAGGATCATCCCAAA
>WJKD01000832.1 GCA_014729315.1 Promethearchaeota archaeon
CTTTAATTCAGAATATTAATGAACGAAGAGAATTAAAAAAAAAAGTTCTTGAAACTAAAGAAAAATATTATGAATTAGCCGAATTTTTACCGGACATCATTTACGAAGCAGACTTAAACTTGAATCTTATATATCTTAATTCCAGCGGTCATGAAAAGTTCGGCTACTCTCTCCGAGATATCGAAAAAGGACTAAATTGTATAGATTTGATTTCTAAAGAATGTAGGATGTTAGTAAAAGAAAATATTAATAGAATTATACAAGGCAAAAGAACGGAACCAATCGAAATAATTTTAATCAAAAATGATGGCTCTAAATTCTATGGAAGGGTTCATTCTCGTCCCATTTTAAAAGAGAATAAGGTTGTGGCTATAGGAGGAATTATCTACGATATATCTCGAAGAAAGGAATCTGAAAAAAATTTAAAAGATTCGGAAGAGAAATTCAGAGTTATTACCGAACAATCTGCAATGGGCATATGTATTTTACAAGATGACTTAAATAAATATTTCAACCAAAAGTTTATTGAACTCTTCGGGTTCTCAAAAAAAGAAGTGGAAAATTGGAAACCAAAGGAATATTTTAGCTTAATACATCCCGAATATCGTGATTTATTTGTCGACCAAGCAGAAAAGAAGCAGCATGGAGAAAAAGATGTTATTGATCGTTACTCGATCAGAGCGATAACAAAATCGAAAGATGTTCTGTGGTTGGAATTGTATTTTAAAACTATCAATTATAGAGGAGCTCCCGCTGATCTGGTTACTTTTATAAATGTAACTGAAAACAAGAAAACCGAAAAAAAATTAAAGGAATCTGAGCAAAGGTTTAAAGATCTCGTTGATTTATTGCCAGTTATAGTCTGTGAGGTAGAACAAAATTATAACTTAACATATGTTAATTCTATCGCTTTCAAAAAACTGGGATATTCTCAACAAGATTTAAAGAAAGGATTAAACATTAAACAAGTAGTAGCAAACGAACATTTGGAGAAAGCCTTAAAAAATTTAGATTTGCTATTTAAAGGAAAAAGTGTCAATCCGCAGATACTCAAACTTCAAAAAAAAAACGGGACTAAAGTATACTTTAGAATCAGTAGTCAACATATCATTAAAAATAATTCGATTTCAGGAGTTAGATTTGTGCTAAACGATATGACCGAGATTATCCTTGCAGAAAAATTGATTAGAAAAGAAAATAAAAAGTTATTGCATCTAAATAAGGAATTAAACAGTTTAGATGAGATGAGAAAAGCTTTCCTTGATATTGCTTCCCACGAGCTAAAAACACCTCTTTCGTCGATATACGGAGCAACACAACTTTTTTCTCAATTCAACAAAAAGAGCTTAGACAAAAATTCACTTGAACTACTCGAAATTATAGAACACGGTTGTCTTAAACTAAAATATATTATTTTGAATATTTTGGACGTCTCGCGTATAGAATCTAAAAAGTTTACGTTACAGTTAGAAAAGATAGATATTGTGGAGATCCTCCGTAAATGTATAATAGACACGAAATATTTACAAATAAATAGAAGACATCAAATAACTACCAACCTTCCCGAAAAGTATTATATAACCGCAGACCCTACGAAAATAGAACGAATTTTCATTAATCTCTTATCTAATGCAATCAAATACAGTCCTAAAGAAAGTACTACGCATATTTCGCTCACCAAAATTCCAGATAAAAAAATGATTGAAATATCCGTAAAGGATAACGGTATTGGTCTTACAAAGGAAGAGTTAGGTCGACTATTTGTTAAATATAATAGACTTGAGAGAAATAAAACCCAAATGGATCTGGGGCTTGAAGGAACGGGTCTAGGGCTCCATATCTCGAAAAGATTCGTCGAAATCCATAAAGGCCAAATAACAGCAAAATCAGCCGGTAGGAACAAAGGGTCCACCTTCTTCGTCAGATTACCAACAGATTTATAATACTTAAATTTCTCTTTTCTCAAAATATTATCTTAGCCCCTCGAAAATTATCATAATAACTAATTTTTTATATAAAATTTAACATATAATACTTAAAATTATTACTTTAATCATAATGTTAGACTTCTATAATCCTCCCAAGGCACTTCTTGCCTCCGCTACAAAAGAAGGCGTAGAGTTAGGCGGCGTAAAATCTATACTATGTATTGACGGAAATCATAATTTTTACAATATTGGGAACATCTTCACCGAATTAAGTTGGGCTGAATTTTATAAGGAAGAAGGTCTCCAAGATCAGATTGACACTTTCACGACTAAGGAATTTAAGTCAGTACGAGACGATCCCGGTGCTTTGGTTAATACCATCGTCGACAACTTAGATAATATAATAAATACAAGACGCTTGTTCTACGGAATTGCTGATTTTGAAGTTGACGCGTTCCTTAACAGAAATTGCGTTATTCCGGGATTAAAACTTGATTATGAAATTATTAATAGATTGATGGAGGCACATAAAAACACCAGAGATAAAAACCTCTTTCCTGAAATTAGTAAGGACGAGAGAGGCATCAAGAAGATTAAAATGGAATTTCAAGGAAATAATAAAAAACATCTACACATCTATGGATCAACTTTAGAAGATATTTCTGAAAGGTTGAGATTGGCTAAAGGATTTGCAACTGGTATCGTTTGCACGAGTGAAGGAGCTGCCAATCTTTATATTATGAGCGACAATATCGTTTTTAAAGAAGACGAATACGCAGAAATCTACATTGATCAAGATAACATTGATGTCATAGACATGGGAATACAAAGAGAATTGCTCTTTCCAATCAGTTGGTTTCGAATTGATATTGGTATACGGTCTTTAGAAACTTTAGAACTATGGGAAGAAATCAAAGACACTCCCAAATTAGTCAAAGCTTTAGAAAATTACGATAAATATATCACAAGTTTAGTTTTTAAGAAGTTTAAATTAATTGCTTCTGGCGAACAAATCGGAAGAGATTTAGAAGCTGATTTTTATACCATGACCCCTCAAGAGAGAAGAAAAGCTCTCAAAGACATGGCAGACGCAATAAAGATTCTTACCAAAAAATACAAAGAATAGTATTGTATTTTCTTATTAAAATAGATTCTCTAAATTCTTATAACCCGAATTATAAAATTCAATTTTTCTTTAGAGTTTTCAGGATAAATCAGATATAAATTAATTGCCTCGAAAAAGTTTATTCTTTCAAAATTCGAGGAGCTTTAAAATACCCGTCCTTAGTGTGCTCGGCATTTTTTAGTGCCTCCTCGTTCGATAACGATTTCCACGCTTTATCTTCTCTGAACACATTCTTTACTCCTTCCATAGGATGAGTGGTTGGTTCGATTTCGCTGGTGTCTAAGTCGTTTAATTTTTCGAAATAGGAAAGGATGTCGCTTAATTGTTTCGAGAAATTTTTTTTCTCTTCCTCAGATAAGTTTAAAAGAGCTAACTTGGAGATGTAATTTATAGTTTCTTCTGTAAATTTTTCTCTGTCCGTCATCTTTATTTTATCATAAATCCTTAAAAATTAAAGAAGTTTTTTATTGAATTAGAAAATTAGATTATATATTGCTTTCTTGGATAATTAATTTTATTAGTTCTTACGAGAAAAATTAATCTAGAAAATTATTCTCTCTTAGAGGAAGAATAGTACATGTTTAAAATTGGATGTGACACGGGAGGTACCTTTACTGATTGCGTTGTTTTTAATTACACGAACGGTAAGCTAAAAAGATTTAAAGCTCCATCAACTCCAAACGACTTTTCTCAAGGCGTTTTTGATGTTTTAAATCTTGCGGCAAAATCCTATAATTTATCGCTTAAGGAATTTCTAAGCAAGGCAGAACTTATTATACACGGAACTACAATAGCTACGAACTTGATCCTTTCAAAGCAAGGAGAAAGTGTAGGATTGATTACAACAAAAGGATTTAGAGATATAATTGAACAATGGTGGAAGGAAGAAAGACGATACGATACGAGATGGCCGCCTCCAGAACCACCATGTCCCCGTAGGCTAAGAAGAGAGGTTGAAGAACGTATAGACTTTTCGGGAAAAGAGCTCAAATCTCTCAATATTGAAGATTTGAAAGATGCTATAGATTATTTCCGAAAAAATCAAATTAAGACCATCGCAGTCTCTTTTCTCTTTTCACCTATAAATCCAGCGCACGAACAACAAGCGAAAGAAATCATAAAATCAGAATATAAAGAAGCTCAAGTTAATTTATCCTCCGAAGTTCTTCCTCAGTTACGGGAATACGAGAGAACGATGGCTACAGTTTTAAACGCATATGTTGCTCCACACGCCTCCTCCTATCTAAAAGATTTAAGTTATCAATTAAAAAATGAGGGATATAAACACGAATTATTAATAATGCAATCCAATGCGGGTGTAGCATCTGCAAACATTGTAAGTAATATACCAATCCGACTCGCTCTTTCAGGTCCTTCTTCGGGGCCAATAGCAGGAGTATATTTTGCTAATTTGGTTAAGGAAGAAAATATTATTAGTATAGATATGGGCGGAACATCTTTTGATGTGTGTTTGATAAAAGATAAAAATATAATAACCACCACTGACGGGCATATTGGTAGGTTTAGATTATCTCTGCCCACTGTTGACATCCATACCCTTGGAGCGGGAGGGGGAAGTATTGCGTGGGTAGATTCAGGTGGTGTTTTACATGTCGGACCTCAAAGTGCAGGAGCAAATCCGGGCCCCGCTTGCTACAATCTTGGAGGAGACGATCCAACCGTAACAGATGCAAACCTAATATTGGGTTATTTAAATCCTTTAAATTTCCTGGGAGGAAAACTAAAACTAAATGTAGAGTTAGCAAAAAACGCATTACAGACCAAGATAGTTGACCCTTTAAACATAGATATAACTGAAACTGCGCGGGGTATTATTAAAGTAGTGAACAATAATATGATTGACGGAATCAATGCTGTTTCCGTAAAAAGAGGCTACGATCCAAAAAACTTTGCCTTGGTTGTTGCTGGGGGCGCAGGCCCAGTCCACGCAGCAAGGTTAGCGCAAGTTGCAAATCTGTCCAAAATAATTATACCCCGCGTCGCATCGGCTTTTTGTGCGTTTGGAATGGTAATATCTGATTTACGGCACGATTATGTCCAACCTTACATTAATCCTCTTCAAAAAATGGACTTAACGAGAGCTAATAAATATTTTGAACAAATGGAGGAACAAGGTAAAGAGACCTTAAATTCAGAAGGGATTACGGAAAGTAATATGGACTTTTTATGGTCTATTGATATGAGATACATTGGTCAAATTTACGAAGTTGAGACCACTATACCTAGAGAAAAACTGAATGAAGATAACCTTTCTACTATTGAAGAATTGTTTCATGATAAACATAAGTCGATTTACGGATATTTTGATAAAAATTCTGATGTTGAGGGTGTTCATTTAAGAGTGAAAGCGATAGGACGGATTAAAGAAGTTAATTACGAAGATTTTGAATTAGTTTCGAAAGAACCTATATCTTCTTCTCTCAAAGAGAAAAGAGATGTATATTTTGAAGAATTAGACGATTATTCTAAGGTTCCTATATACGATGGAAAAGAATTATTACCGGGAAATTATGTTATCGGCCCTGCGATTATTGAAGAACCCGACACCACTATAATCGTCGTTCCAGATTCTGAATGTTATTTGGATAAATTTAATAATTATATTTTAAAAATAAAGTAATTTACGAGGTAGTAGAATTTGAGCAACAATAATTCGAAAGACGATAATATAAATCCTATTATTGTCTCAGTTATAATGAATCGACTTAATACCATCGCCAAAGAAATGGCAGAAGTTACTCTTAAGACTTCTCGGTCTGCAGTTTTTAATCAAGCACATGACTTTTCTTGCGGTATTGCTGATTCGAATGGAAGGATGATGGCTTTGGAGGCAGGACTCCCAATCCATCTTGGGGCTATGCCCTTTGCTGTTAAGGCAGTTCTCGAGTATTTTCAAGATGATCTTTTTCCTGGAGACGTTATATTAATGAATTCACCTTATCACGGGAACAACCATCCTGCCGATGTGACCATCCTCACGCCAATATTTACAGAAAAAAGTAAGAAAAATAATGAGAATCATTTAGTAGCGTTCGCTATTACGAGAGGACACCAAGCGGACATAGGAGGGAACCAAGCAGGAACCTATAATCCCATCGCTGAGGAAGTTATGCAAGAAGCAATAGTGATTCCTCCGAGCAAACTCTATCATAATGGTGGAAAATTAAATAGATCGCTCTGGGATTTGTTTATGGCAAATGTTCGCGTACCTCACTATCAATCTGGGGACATTCTTGCCCAGATTGGGGCTAATAAAATGGCGAAAAAGAGAATCTTGACCACTATCAATGAATATGGAATTAAAAGATTCCAAGAAGCCATTGACGAAGCAATTCACACTACGGAGAGGCGAGTTAGATCGGAAATTCGAACGTGGCCGGAGGGAATCTACGAAGCTGAGACCTTTTGTGAAGGTGGTTATACTGATCCTGGTCCGCACAATATAAAGGTAAAACTAACGATAAAAGAGAGCGACTTGATTTTTGACTTTACGGGTTCAAAACGACAAGTAAGATCCATAATCAACAGTGCGATTTCGAATACTCATTCAGCAGTATATATATCAGTACTTACTACGATTGATCCCGATATTCCCCATAACGAGGGATGTTTTAATCCAATTGAAGTTGTTGCTCCAAAAGGAAGCATTGTTAATGTGGAATGGCCTTTTCCCACGGGAATGTCTACGGTTTGTGTTGCTCAAGAAATCATCCACGCTTGTTGGAAGGCCCTAGCCCAAGCAGTACCTACTAAGGCAAACGCAGAATGGGGAAAGTGGAATACGATGGTCACAAACGGGACGGATAGGTACGATCGACGCTATACGATTATTCATTACGTTAACTTAGCGGGTGGAGGAGCTACTTGGGGGGCTGACGGATGGCCCCACATTGCATCATCTATCGCATTAGGTGCGGCTATTCCAATGTCAATAGAACTGCTAGAAAGTCAATTCCCCGAATTAATTCATAGAACAAATTTTGTAACAGATTCCGGCGGCGCAGGTCGATGGAGAGGAGGTGTAGGGATGGTGTACGAAATCGAAGCATATGGTGGAAAAATTGAATACGTAAAGGGTGGGTGTGGTCAATTAAATCCCGTAGATGGCGTTTTAGATGGAAAGTCGGGAACAGTTTGTAGACACTGGAAAGGGAAAAAGGGGAAAATAAAATATGGGCGCTCTTTAGAGATAGGTTTAGCAGGTAAAGGCAGACTCTTGGGTATAGAAATGATGGGGGGAGGGGGTGTTGGTGATCCTTTGAAGCGAGATCCCGAATTGGTATATAAAGATGTTTTAAACGAATATGTATCAATTAAGAGCGCTAGAGAAGATTATGGCGTAGTGATAAACGAGAAAACAATGGATTTGGATAAAAATGCTACCACGAAACTACGGAGCAGCAAGGAAAAGACTCAGTAATATCGACTCGGAATAAATTCTACTCGTAATGTCTTATTATATGTCAATCCTATAGAAGATTTAACTCAATATTTATGTAAAATTAATATTATCAGTTTAAGTGCTAATTAAGTTTTGGAACTCTCAAATTTATTCTATAATTTATAAAGAAAAACAATAATTATACATCGGATATTACCATGCATGTTATGTCAGAAAATGAAAAAGAGGATTTACGCTACGAAATCCCTACTCACGCGTTTATTGCTTTAGCTAGACGAGGTATGGAAAAAATTTCTCTGGATCAATGTTTTCTTCCCGATTGCGACAATGAAGATCCAAAATTACTTGAACCGTTTAAAAAGGAGGAATATGAGGACAAAGAGAAACAAGTAAAAAAGATTTACATTAAATGTAAGAAATGCGGTGGAGTATACCAATTAAAATTAGAAACAGTCAAAAGAGTAGCTAAACCAACAAAAAAAGGGAGTTCTAAGGATGAGAGTGAAGAAAAATCCTTATCTATGGGACTTGTACACGCTTTAGATGAAGATGGAAAAAATCTCGGCCATATTGGATATTTTTAACATAATTTTAAATTATTCAATTTTCTTATGAATTTTAATTATTTTTTATTTGATTTAGACAATAGTCTAGTCCACATCCCCACCCCAAGTGTATATTTTGACGAAATTTTACAGGACACTTTGAAAATCCTTTCCACGCATGATAAATTACCCTCTTTTAAGGAAAGAAATAAGTTATGGTCGTCTGGAGATAATTATATAGATTTTCTTATTAAGTGGGGCGTAGAAAAACACGATGAGTTCTGGAAACACTTTGACAAAATAGATCACGGAAAAAGAAAAGATTTGGTCGAAAAAAATCGTATTTATTTATACGAAGACGCAACATCTGTATTAAAAC
>WJKD01000833.1 GCA_014729315.1 Promethearchaeota archaeon
AACAGAAACAGACTGTTGTGACGAATTATGACTCATGATATTATTATTATGTGATTAAATAATTTCACCTATTAGTAATATCTTTATTTATTTAAACTTGTAACTTGTTACTTCGTGCAACAATTAAATCAGCCGTTTTAACCGCATCGGAGTAGACAGCGTAAAACAACCAAATATGAAATTGCCCTGGATTTAGCCTGAACGAATCGGCGGTTAAAATCGGCTGCATTTGCTTGTTAGGCACCACAACATGATAGGACTTTGAAAATTTCTCATTCAGCTAATAAGTATACAAGTCAGAACCAAAGAAGGTTTAAACTTTTTAATATAATTTTTTTTGGTTAGCTTCTGATGCTATAAAAGTATAATATCTGAAATATTTTTGGGTGACTCTATTTAATTGGTGCTGAAATTAATGCTGACATTTATGTTTGCAATTATTAATCTTTTTTGTCTAAGAGCTTTACTACTTTAATTGCTTCAATGATTTCATATGCTACTGGTGAATTGATACGCTGAAACATTTCGAGTGAAATTTGGTAATTTTCAAGTGCGAGATCATATTCGCCATATTCACCGTGAATACGAGCCAATCTTGCAATAGCATTAGCCTCATGTTCTACCATAGCAAATTGTTCGTAAATTTTGATCGCTTTTTTTATAAAAATAAAAGACTGATTGCGATTTTGCTGTGATATCGAGAGTGAAGTTTTATAATAAATATCAGCTAATTTAGGAGCAATTCTTTCCGACTGCTCAATTTGATTCAAAATGGACTTAGTAGTTTTAAGGACTTCAATTACCCAATCTAACGGTCCATCTTGACGTCCTAACTCTTCAAATGTCTTTATTGCTGCTTCAGGAGTATTATTCATATCGAAGATAGTGTCAATAATATACTCATTATTTTTTATTTGTATAGCAACATTCAGTCTTTCAGTCATGGAATGTTTAAATCCTTGCCAATTTTGTTGTCCACGATACGCAATAGACAGCTCGTGATATGCGCGATATATGGATTCGAAATCATTTAAAGTTTTATAAAGTTCTATACTCCTGGTAATTTTCTGAATGCTCGTATTAAAATTATTGCGAATATTATCTGAGGCATATGGTATATAGCGAATTTTGTCTTTCTCAGTATGAGGGCGTGACACAAATTTGCCATTTATTAATTCAAGCATGGGAAAATCTTTCATTTTAGTTTTAATTTCTGATTCTCTGTTTTCTAAGGCAGGGGTTAAACTAATCCTTCCTTCAACTTCGTAAGATTTGCCAAGGTCTCCGATTCGGCCAATTTCCTCAATTATCGTTCGCCAGTCACCAATTTCTTCTTTGACTTTCGCGTCAGGTATACAACCCAGACCAGCTAACTGGTTATTAATTATAGCTTCAACTTCCAAATTCCCATGGAGTATACTTGCTTTCAGTGCTAACTTTAAAAGAATTATTGCTCGTTTTTCTTCACCACTTCTGTTAGCTATGGTTGAAAGTCCCAGAAGGGGGTGTTCTAATCCCAAATATTCTTGCGAATTTATTCTTTCAGAAATTGATTGATTATAATAGTCTTCAGCTTTATTAAGGATACCTTTTTTTAAAAATACGTTACCGAGATTGTTATACATGGCACAACAATTTAATTGACTTCCTAAAGATGAAAATATTTGAAGCGATTTAGAGAAATGCAGCTGCGAAGTATCCCAATCATTATTATTAAATGCAATTGTTCCCATTTGTGCTTCTTGATGACCACGATCTAGAGTTATTTCCTTTGTTTTTTGGGATTCACTTAATACGTCAGCAGCCCAATTCTCTTTTCCATGAGAAATAAAAATTGCTGAACATAAGGCCCTTTTGGAGTTGGGAGTGGACAGTCCTGATTCAGTTCTCCACTTAGCTAAATATTCGTAAAGTCCGTTGTTTAACTTTTCGTGATACTGATTTTCTCTATAGTTGCCACCTTTTTGATTAATGTTTAGATGTTTTGACAATTCTGATAATACAGCTTTAGAGGAGCCCCTCGCTATGTAGATAGGAGTTTGTTGATAGGACATATTCTTAAGCTTTGCCAACACCTCGACGGAATCCTTTCTTTGTTTTGAAAATTCTTCAATATAGGGAATTCTATTCTCATGCATGATCCAAAGTAGAGGTTTAGGCGACCTGAGGTTTAACAAAACGGGATTAATATCGAAATCGTCTTTCCCAGAGTAGCCCACTACCACAACAGGAAATTTCTGAAAGCATCTGCTCAAAACAGATGCATGAAATGGTGCTCTGCTCCAGCGATATCCTGATATTCCGATCTGGGACAACGTTGCACCTAGAGAAGATTTATCTTCTAAAGACCCGTGAAGTTTAATCAAAAATCCTTCATTCAGCTCATTATATACTTCCATTAATTCTGCTAATTCATGGAAGTCATATTCATTGTAAAAAGCTCGATATTTAGTATTAAATCTTATGCAGGCTTTTTCTATCAGGGTATCGAAATTTGTTGTTAACACGGGCAGTTTTGCCATAAGACAGTTTGCGAAAAAGATGTGATAATGATTTATTTCAATAGCGCGATTAAAATAATCTAATACTTTCAGATCAGTATCATAAAGTCTCGATATATTTTGAAGTAAAGATTCAAAACGTAAAAATGATTTTGAATCGCCATTCTCAAGATTGCGAGCGTCAAGTAATTCAATAAGTCGGTTTTTTGAAATTTCGTTAGGGCTAATTATAGAAATTAATTCATTAACAAATCTAGAACCACTTGGTAAATTTGTCGGGGGATCTACGGAAATCCCGCTGCCAATTAAAAAACATATCTGCGACTCTTTCCCTAAAAATTTTCTAATTTCATTCTCCATATCGAAAATCCTTACATATGGAAATCCAATATATCTCCAATATAATTATGGTTAATCCGGATAAATCGGAACTAAAAGGTATTTAAATAGTTTGCCAAATCTTTTGCCAGAAATGGTTAGAAGTTGACACATAAAAGCCTAACACTTTGCTCACGCGCGGCGGCTGGCAATGCATCAGATTGATCAACAAAATCTGCCAATGAAATTGACAGCGAAGCTGTCAAAAGCGACGGCGCCAGCCGTCGCGTGCAGCAGATTGTTATGGTAGCAGGGCTGCCTGAACGAGACTCCGTCGCGGACGTACTGGTGGCTGCAAAATATTTTTAAAAGAACTGGTGTTTCAACGATTGAATATGTTAGAATAGACAACTGAACGATAGCATTTTAAAATCAAAACTTCAATCGTTTTCTATTGCTAACCGCATTGTTTTAACTTTTCAAAAAAGTCGAACTGCTGACCAGCGTTTGATTTTTTGGAACAGCTCGACTTTTATCATCAGTGCGGCTCGGCTGAACTTTCCACCCCGAACTACGTCGTCAACAACACACCTGAAAGAGCAGAGGGCAGGTGCCAATTGCTAAAATCACAACTTCTTCTTTTGGCTACCAACGTTCGAGTTACTAAAGTCGCCGATAATTCTGAAAAGTATGCCCCACGACGCTGTGCACTTACTTGACGTCGACTTCTGACTTATTTATTACCATAACTTTCAGCATAACCCGTCAAAACCCTGCGGGGGCAAAAATCTCCTAAATACACACAGAACTAATGCGTATATCAGGATTTAAGCAAATCCACCATTCGGTTTTGATCGGGTTGATGCGTAGGTTGCACGTTCCCTG